>CAZASB010000103.1:8447-14746 GCA_964487655.1 uncultured Planctomycetaceae bacterium | reverse complement strand
GCTCAGCGACCAGACATCACCGGCCCAAATGATCCGCGCATGCCCCCACCTCCCATCTCCCATCTCCCATCTTCCATCTCCCACCTTCTAGCTTCTAGCTCCCAGCTTCTAGCTTTAGCCCGGATTATTCATGATAGGTAGGGTGGGTCAAACAAGTCACTTCTTTGGTGGGTCATCGGTCGCTATTGTCGGCGTCTTCCCAGGCGGGCGGCCATAAATCAGCTCGGTTGCGGCTTGTGCGGACCCACCAACGATCTACGCGACCTTGACCCACCCTACGTAGATGAATAATCCGGGTTAGCTCCCCAAGAAAAAAAGCCTGCCCAGGGCGCACCCCAGGCAGGCTTGCTTAAGACGCTTCGTGGCGTCACCTGTTTAGTATTGAGCCAAGGTTCGGCTGGCCGTATGGAGCTGGCGGGGCCGAATGATGGAGGCCGAGGGATCGGCCTTCGGGGCCGGCGGCAGCGGGGCAGCCTCTTCCGTGGTCGGGGCCGGAGTCGCGCCACCGTTGATCACTCCGCAGCCACCATAGGAGGCCGGGGCACAGGCCATGGGGCCGCAGTAGCTCTTCTTCGGCTTCACACAGCATCGGCTGCCGAACAGGTTCTCGAGCAGGTCGAGCACCGGGCGGCAACGCGGCTTGCAGCTCTTCGCCTTGCGGCAAGGATCGCAGGCAGCGGCGGCGGGCTCGCAGCAAGCTACAGCGACCGGCTCACAGGCAGCGACGGGATCGCAGCAAGCTACGGCGGCAGGCTCGCAGCACGCAACGGCGGCGGGCTCGCAGCAGGCCGTGTTGCACGCAGGCTTACATACACGACGCAGCTTGCACTTGCTGCAGTCGCCACACAACCGGCAACGAGCCAAGTCTTCCAGCCCGTCGAACAGGTCGCGCACCGGTCGGATACGCGGCTTGCAGCAATTCGGCTTGCCGCAAGGATCACATGCGTTGCAAGCGGGGTCACATGCGTGGCAAGCAGGTTCACACGCGGCCACGGCGACCGGTTCACATGCGGCATACGCGGGTTCACACGCAGCCACGGCAGCTGGTTCACACGCAGCGGGTTGGCAACAGCCGCAGCCACCGCGATTCAGCCCTAGCAGGTTGTCCAGAAGCTCGAAGCCGAACCCCTGCCCGCACAGAGCAACGCTCACCAGCAGCGCTCCAAAAATACTTTTACCTTTCATTGAGCAACCACTCCTTTAGTTTCACTGCGGGGCTTGCCGGCGGGAAAGGTGGGTCGGCAACCGCAGTTCGCACGGTGTACTGCGCCAGGACCGTCGAGCCACTCCTTGACCCGATACTACCCGATCCGGTTCACCTGACGCTCCCTTGCGTGGGCCTTGTTGGCACGCATTGTCTCGCGAGGGTCAGAAGAAGGTATCGGCCGTCGCGCCAATCGTGCTTGAGAGCGCATAAGTCATTTCCAGCAAATGAGTTAGTTTCCGCATTCCGCAAAGATTGCCGCTTTCACAAGAGAGAGAAACCTTAACGATTGTAGGGTCGCCGCGACTCGCCAATACCAACGAGTAGGATACCAGAAAAAGAAGAGACAAGGCTTTTCACATCGCGAAACCGATGCGAAAAGCCTTGTCTCTTATACCCCATGTCGCGTGCAGCAGCGGACTCGCCTGCTGGGACGTCGAAGCCGACGGCTAAATCGCGCAACGCATTGATCTACTATCGTAATTCGCCACTACGTACCAGAACGTCACGGCTTCTCGGACAGTTTCCAGGCGACGGTGAGCCAGCCGTCATTCGATTCGAGTTGGACCATGGACATCGCGTTCAGGCTGCTCCATTTTCCAGGAAGGGCAAGGTTCTCGAAGCGGAGTTCTGTCTCGAAAATCGAGGCGAATCGACGGACAAGCAGCGTGCGAATGATCTGGTAACGCGTGCCGACTCGCTGGTCGTCGCCGAGCCCCGGCGGAACGACCTCGACCTCGCCCTGCCGGACGGCGCGGAAGCCGGAGGCGTCGTGAACAAACTTATAGCTTGCCGAGATGTCCATGCCCGGATGAGGTTGACCACTCTTGAAATACCGGCGACCACGGATAGTTACCTGAAACCCACCGTCTGCGAAGTGAACCTCGATCGGCTGGGCTCGATCGAAACTGACGCCCCAGGGTTCCTCGCCGGGGATAGCGTCGAGTTTCTCCGGCAAGCGGCCGAGGAGTTCGACGACCGCCATGCGGAACTCGTCGTCGCTGATGGTGAGTCCAGCCAGGGTAGTCTGGGCGGCGTTATTGATCATGGACTCGTGGACCCTCACCGTGAAATCCGCGTCTTTGACGGCGGGCGGTGGTCCAGCCGGGGCCGCCAGTTGAGCCGGGGTCGCCTGGAGCCATACAACGCGCAAGGCGTCCTCGCTCGAGGTGAACCGCAACTTGCTGGGAAACAGATTGCGTTCCATCGTGGGCCGGCGGAACTTGTGTTCGAAACCGCGGTTGACGTCCTTGATCATGGTGTCCGCCCGATCGTCCACTTGCCGACTAGCACGCGCGGTGGCGTGCCGCGAGGCGATGACCTCGGCCAAGTGCTTCTGCTCCATGGCTTTGCGCCACGCAATCCGCTCGACCATCCGGCCGCCCCGTTGCGGCTGAATATCGCAAATGTCCGAACGCGTCGTGGCGTTTGCTCGGGCCGGATGGGCGTGCAGTCCCGATTCATTCAGCCAAAGTCGCTTTCGCGCGCCGATCCCGGTTGTCCCTTTGCTGAAGATGACCACCGGGCCGTTGTAACCCGTATTGCGAGTGTTGGTGACACCGAGGTACGTGATATCGAATACAGCGTGGCTCGAGTTTGGCGCCAAGCTCGCAGAGATATTGCCCACACTTCGCCCGGTACCGTAAAGGTCGGTTCCCAGGATGACGTCGCGTACCGGCGCCGTCTCGTCCACGGGGTCTTCGATTCCGGCAACGACCAGCCGCTCCGACACTGCGACAAACAGATTCGGCCGCGCGAGTTCCTCGCGCACCGCGGCAATCAAGTTCGGGGCCTGGCCAATACCTTCCAGCCATCCGATGGCCTCGCCAATTCGGACCGCCTGTTCAGTATTCGGTCCCTTGACATAACTGGCAAGGTACTCGGTCAGGGCGCTAATGTACTTGGTGTAGGCCTTGTCGAGTTCCGGGGTCTTGGTTGCCCGGACAACCTGAATGGCTTGCAGGAGAGCTTCGCGGACGTCCATGAAACAACTCCGGTTCAGCCCGTAATGGCCTGCATTGAACTGCCGGTAGATCGCCTCGAGGGCGTCCGGATCGACCTGGGCGAGACGAAGCTGAGCCTGGAGTTCGTTGAGTTTCAGGTAGTCGGCCCACGCACGACCGTTATCGCCGTCGTCGGCCAGCCGGTTCTGGAGTTGGTCCACAACATGCTTCAATCGGGCCTGAGCGCGGAACACGTCACCCTCGGAGAGGGGGCGAAACTGTGTTCTGGCAGCGGATGCCGCAGCCAACAATCGCTGCGCATCGGGTGTCGCGGCCTCGGTACCCATTGCGGAACTCCTTGCCAGCAATTGAATTCCGAGAAGCACCAGGATCAGCGGTAACAAACGGCTAACTGTCATGGGATCTCTCCTTGCGACGGGTATTGTCTATGCTTTGAGTCAGCTATCTCTTTGGGGATTCCAATCTCGCAGATACACCCCAGACACTTAAAACGGAAAAGACACTTGAAATTGCCCAGATTGTCATGTTAGCATGAATGGATTAGGTAGACAAGATGAGTCTATCTTCGCAAGTCTAGCTTTGGTTGAGCAGTTGGTTTCTTCTATTGCGGTACTTTCCGGCTTAAATCACCCCTGATCCACCACCTAAAAATTACCCATGGCCCGTATTCTGTCCGCGTTTCTCTGCGCATCCCTCATGACCCTCACTTATGCTGGAAAGGTTTCCGCCGAGCAGGCTGCCACCAAGCAGGCGGCCAAGGCGCCGGCACCGGTTGTCAAGGCATCGGCACCGGTGCATTGGTTTACTGACTATGGTGCGGCCCTGGCGGTTGCCAAGAGCCAAGGCAAGATGTTGCTGGTGTTTTTCTGCGACCCCGAGGGTAATGCTCTGTGCAACCGTTTCCGGGCTGAGACACTCTCCAACCCGGAAGTGTGCAAGCAGATGGCGAGCTACGTGTGCGTGCAAGTGCCTCTTGGGGTGACGATGATAGTCTGTGTTGGGGGGTTGGAGCAGAAGGTTAAGCTGCTTGAACACGAGGCGTTCGACGAGATGCTCGGCAAGCCGGGCATTGCCATTATCGATTATGCCAATCGCGAGGCCCAGTACTACAAGCGGGTAGTAAGCACATTCCCCGTCACCCAGAAGCTTTGGTACACGCCAGACAAGATGCTGGCAATTCTCAACTTACCGCCGGGAACGCTGACGCAGCGCACCTTGGTCTACGCGATTCGTACTCATGCCGAGCGGCCCCATAGCACGGAGGGGAGCCTGTGCTCACACTTAACGGCGGAGGCGACCGAGCACAGTCAATACCAGGCTCGAATTCGCCTCCAGGGTCACCATTTCTGGGAAACCCGGTTTCAACGGATCACTCGCCGATTGCCCGGAGGGCTTGTCGCCAGCGAAGTGTGTGCCGAGAGTTGGCCGGGTGAGCGACTGGTTGAGGCAGCGATCGAGTGTGTTCGCTCCTGGCGGTTTTCTTCGGGCCACTGGAGTGCCGTCCGCACCCGGCACGATCTTTATGCGTATGACATGAAACGAGGTAGTAACGGGATATGGTACGCGACTGGGATTTTCGGGCAGCGAAAGTAGTTCCGTTCAGTTATGCACCCCCCGTCAGCATGATTTTCCAGTGCCGCAACATGCGTAACAATTCCATAGTGTGACTTGCTCAGTAGCTACAAGAGTGGTTTCTGCCCACGGAATGGGTGGCTGCGTTGGTTTCCTGGCAACAAACTCCTTGGCGCGAGCGTACTTGCGGTCGATGTGGGAGAAGCTAAACTGGACTGGGTGGACAAAGGCTGCGGCTGGTCGCATGCATTGAATTCAGCTTGAGGGGGGTAGGGGAGTCTTTTTCGTGCCCCTGGCCTTTGTGTTCCCGGGTTTTTCTCGCTACAATAACAGGTTTGACCGCCGACGGAGGGCGGTCTACCACAGAGTCGCCATCGGGCGACAAGCAAGGAGCCTATTCGGTGCAGATCAATATCTCGACCCGCCACGGACAGATCAGTGACGCGACCCGTGAAAAGCTTCAGGCCAAGTTGGAGAAGCTGCCGCGGCTGTTCGACCGGATCACTGCCATTGGTTTGACTGTCGACTTGGAGCATCGCGACGCTCCAGTCGTGGATTTGCAGGTTTCGGTGACACGTAAGAATGAAATGGTCGCGACGAGCCAGGCGACCGACTTGTTGGCCGCAGTCGATGACGTGACAGAGAAGATGGAACAACAATTGCGTAGGCACAAGGACAAGGTTCGAGACCGGCATCGGACGCCGGTTCACCGCCAGTCGGACAGCGAGCCCGCGCCGGAAGCCCGCTAAGAAGTAAAATCGAGCTTTGGCGTTGAAAATGGGTGGAGCACCGTCCTCTTGGCGGCTAGGTAAGACAATGAAATTCTGTGTCGTTTGCCGGATGCGTCGGGTTACCCTCGACAGCGGCCGACGGCGACGGATTGTGAAAGTTCATGAAGGGAGAAGAGGTGCATGAAGTTCACCGACTTTATTTGCCGTGAGGCGATCCGCGCCGGCCTGAGCGCGACCGATAAGGAGGGAGCCATTCGCGAAATGGTCCAGTCGCTGCTCGATGCCGGTCGGATCGGGGCCGACGAGTGCGAGGGAATCGTCAAGGCGATTCTCAAACGCGAGGAATTGGGCAGCACGGGTATCGGACGCGGCGTGGCCGTACCTCACACCAAGCACGCCAGTGTGGAACAGCTTGTCGGTACGGTTGCGGTCAGTTCGGATGGCGTCGATTTCGCCAGCCTGGACGGTGAGACCGTTCATCTGTTCTTCCTGTTGGTTTCGCCGCCCGACCGGCCCGGCGATCACCTTCGTGCCCTGGAGAATATCTCCCGGCAGTTGCGTGACGACACGTTCTGCCGCTTCCTGAAGCAGGCCAAGTGTCGGGAGGATATCGAGCAGTTGCTCGATGAGGCCGACAACAACCAATTCGGCTCTTGACCAATCGCGTGCAACCCGGCCGATTTTGGCCGCAGTGCGTTTGCGTATGGTCCGCCGCATGTTTTCCCACGTCGCGTTCTCGGGTTTTAGATAATTGGGCGAGCCGTGTTCAGCTCGAAGGCGGCAGACGGGCGTTAGATGGTGCTTAGAAGTTAGATGGTGCTTAGAAGT
>CAZASB010000103.1:2371-8347 GCA_964487655.1 uncultured Planctomycetaceae bacterium | reverse complement strand
GTTAGATGGTGCTTAGAAGTTAGATGGTGCTTAGAAGTGAATCAGTCAACGATAACACGAATGGTTCAAATTGTCAATCCGCATGGGGTACATGCGCGCGTTGCCACCCTCATCGCGGAGATTGTGCGCGGGCATCACTCCAAGGTGTCGCTGCGCAACGGCGCGGAACGAGTTGAGGGCACCGACGTTCTGCAAATTATGTCGCTGGGCGCCGCCCCGGGTGAGGAGTTGCTGATCGAGGCCGAGGGCGACGACGCCGAGGCGGTCGTGGACGCCGTGGCCGCTCTAGTCGACCATCGCTTCGGCACCACGGACGCCGTGTTTGGAAAAGAA
Source organism: uncultured Planctomycetaceae bacterium (assembly GCA_964487655.1). Taxonomy (GTDB): domain Bacteria; phylum Planctomycetota; class Planctomycetia; order Pirellulales; family Thermoguttaceae; genus PWXP01. The sequence continues at coordinate 8,014 of CAZASB010000103.1, read as the reverse complement.
CTAACTTAGGCGGCTACAAGCCGCTACATGCATGCAGAAACTGCAAGGAATAGCCGTTTCGCCGGGCGTTGCCATTGGCGAAGCTCTGGTGATGGACAACGAGGGATTTCGGATTCCTCGCCGGTTCGTCACGCGCGATGCCGTTGAGGACGAACTCAAACGGCTGCAGGGGGCCGTCGACGCGGCCTGCGCGGAGATCGCGCACAACCGTGAAGCCGTTTCCCGCGAACTGGGCGAGAAGTACGGCGCCATCTTCGAGGCCCATCGGCAAATGTTGCAGGACTCACGCCTGCAAAGTGAACTCCACGAAATGATCCGCGAGCGGCACTACTCGCCCGAGTACGCCGTCAGCCGAACGCTCCATCGGTACGCCCAGGTATTTCAGCGGCTGGAGAGTTCGCACCTTGCCGAGCGTGCTTCCGACATTTTCGACATCGAGAAGCGGTTGCTCCGCCACCTGCTGGGGCAACGGCGCGAAGGGCTCTCGCATCTCAGTTCGCCAGTGCTCATTTTGGCGAGCAACCTGACGCCAAGCGAAACGGCCAATCTGAACCGCGCGTTTGTTCGAGGCTTTGCCACGGAGATGGGCGGTCCGGGAAGTCATACGGCGATCGTTGCCGAAGCGCTGGAAATTCCGGCCGTGGTGGGCATCGGTCCGTTCTTGGCCGAGGCGTCCGGCGGCGATACGATCATCATCGACGGCGATGAAGGCGTGGTCGTGCTCCAGCCCGACGAGGAGACCCTCGCCCGGTATCGCAGCGAAGTCGAGGAGAAGACCTCGATGGCTGCCCGACTGGAGACGCTTCGCGATCTGCCCGCCGAAACGACTGACGGCGTCTCCATCGAACTGTTCGGCAACATCGAATTTCCTTACGAGGTCGAGCACTGCGTGGACCGCGGCGCTTCGGGCATCGGGCTGTACCGCACCGAGTTCCTCTACTTGGGTAGCCCCGAGGAACCGACCGAGGATGTCCACTACCAGGCGTACTCGAAGGTCGTGCAGGCGATGCAGGGGAAGCCGGTGGTGATTCGCACGTTCGACCTGGGCGCTGACAAGGTACCCCATCTTCCGACCCCGGAAGACGAACGGAATCCCTTCCTTGGTCTGCGCAGCATCCGGCTTGCGTTGCGAAACCTTCCGATGTTCCGCACGCAGCTTCGAGCCTTGCTCCGCGCAAGCGTTTTGGGGGACGTGCGGGTCATGTTCCCGCTCATCTCCACATTGCTTGAGCTTCGCCAGGCCAAGATGGTACTAGCCGACGTGATGGAGGATCTGGAAGAGAAGGCGATCCCTTTTAACCGGAACATGCAAATCGGCATGATGGTCGAGGTGCCCGCCGCGGTCATGATGATCGATCACTTCGTTGACGAGGTCGACTTCCTCAGCATCGGCACCAACGATCTGATCCAATACACCCTGGCGGTCGACCGGAGCAACAAGGACGTGGTGTCTCTGTACAACTCGACCGATCCGGCCGTGTTGAAGCTGTTGGTCCTGACCATTGAATCGGCCAACCGGGGGCAGAAGGCCGTCAACCTTTGCGGACAGATGAGCGGGAACCCGATTTATACCATGTTGCTTCTGGGGCTTGGATTGCGACGGTTGAGCATCGCTCCGAGCGCCATTCCCGAAATCAAGAGAGTGTGCCGCAGTGTTTCCATCGAGCAGTGCAAGGCGGTAGCCGAGCGAGCCATGGGCATGGAAAACGCTCGCGATACTAAGAGTTATCTCAGGAAGGAACTCAAGAGGTGTGTTCCTGAACTGGGACTGTAGGGCATTGGAACAATGGTGGGGTTGCGCCGGTCCACCGGATCGGTGAGTTCCCCTGGGCGTTCGAAGTCGGTCTGCCGATAGGCGGGGAGCGACGGCGGGCGCGAGGTTTTTTACAGGCCGCCCCGCTGCCAACGGCGGCAGTGGGGTACGTCGAGCCATGGTTCGACAACGTGTACGTATTCGATTCAGCAAGCAAGGAGACTTGCGTTTTGTCGGACACCGCGACGTGATGCGGTGTTTCGAGCGGTGGTTTCGCCGCGCCGATCTGCCGTTGAGTTTCAGCGAGGGGTTTCACCCGAAACCACGGGTGACCTTCCCTGCTCCGCTGGCGGTCGGTATGGAGGGACTCGACGAAGTCATGGAATTCGAACTTTCAGCATCCTGGACCGCAGAGGCGCTTCGCGCGCGGCTGCTTCGGCATTCTCCGCCGGGCTTCCGTCTGCGCTCGGTCGACGTACTGCCACCGGGGGCGCCGAAGGGTCGGCCGCGTGCGTTTTGCTACCGGGTGGATCTGCCGCCGGGATCGCGTGCCGGAATGGCTGATGCCGTGGAACGCCTTCGAGCGTCGGCGTCGGCCACGGTAGAGCGGTCCCGTGGGCGGGCTCCGGTCGACGTCCGGCCATTCCTTGACACCATCGAGTTTCGGGACGGAGTTCTGTGCATGCGCATTTTGGTTCCTCCGAGCGGAGGCGCTTCGCCCGGCGACGTGTTCGCCGCGTTGGGACGGGCCGACCTTCCGCGGGAAGGCGCCCTGGTTGTCCGAACCACCGTGGAGATCAACGGATGCGCATGACCGAACTACCGCTTCCCATGGACGGCGCGCCGCGAGGTGATCCCCGCGTGAATCGATTCCGTGCCGGCCTCTCTCGCCGGACTGAAAAGAAAGAATATGAAGCAGGAAATGCTGATCAACGTTTCGCAGCCGGAGGAATGCCGTATCGCGATCGTTGAAGACGGCGTGCTCGAAGAACTGTACATCGAGCGATCGAATCAGGACAGCTACGTCGGGAATATCTACAAGGGGGTTGTCGTCAACCTGGAGCCGAGCATCCAAGCGGCGTTCGTCGATTTCGGCGTTGGTCGGAACGGCTTCCTCCACATCAGCGACATCGAACCGCAGTACTTCCGCCAGGGTGGATACGACCCGGCCGACGCCAATGAACCCGATGGACGGCGATGTACCCGCCGCAACGGTAATACCTCGGAAGACGACGACCACGAAGAGCGGGACGACGATCCTCCCCACCGTTCCCGCCCGCAGCGTCCCGGCGTACGGCCCCGTTTCAAGCCGCCCATCCAGGAGATTCTCCGCCGGGGCGACGAGGTGCTCGTCCAGGTCATCAAGGAGGGCATGGGCACCAAGGGCCCAACGCTTTCCACCTACATCAGCATTCCCGGTCGGTACCTAGTGCTCATGCCGGCCCTCGGCCGAATTGGCGTCTCGCGCAAGATCGAGGACGACGACTTACGCCGGCGCTTGCGGTCGATCATGCTCGAGTTGAATCCGCCGAAAGGGCTCGGGTTTATCGTGCGTACGGCCGGAGCCGATCGGAGCAAGCGGGAACTCTCTCGCGACATGGCCTACCTAGTGCGCCTTTGGAAGGTTATCGTGCGCAGGATCAAAAAGATGCCGGCCCCAGTCGATATTTACGAAGAAAGCGACATGATCATTCGCACGATCCGCGACATCTTCACGGGCGACCTGGACTCCATCCACATCGACGAGCCCCAGGCCTACGAGCGGGCCAAGGAATTCCTCCAACTCGTCATGCCAAGGCACGCCAACCGGCTCCAGTTTTATGAGGGGAAGGAACCGTTGTTCTACAAATACCGGCTTGACGAGGAGATTGCCAAGATCCACCGTCGCGTGGTCTCGCTGAAGGCCGGTGGGTCGATCGTCATTGATCAGACGGAGGCGCTGGTGGCCATCGACGTCAACAGCGGCAGCTTCCGCGCCGATGACTCCGCCGAGGAAAGCGCGTACCAGATGAATCTCCTAGCCGCCAAGGAGATCGCCAGGCAAATCCGCCTTCGCGACCTCGGCGGCGTGCTCGTCAACGACTTTATCGACATGCGCAAGGAGAAGCACCGCCGGGGGGTGGAACGCGCCTTGCGAGATGCCATGAAACGCGATCGGGCACGAACGAAAATCCTTCGCACTAGCCCGTTCGGACTCATCGAAATGACTCGCCAACGTATTCGGCCCAGCCTCAAGCGGAGCGTCTACGCCGATTGCCCCTGGTGCGGCGGCACGGGAGTTGTCAAAACACCGGAAAGCATGTCATTGGAGGTCGTTCGCCTCCTCATCCTTGCAGGGCAACGGCCATCGATCGCTCGTATCGTCATCAGCGTGGTCGATGAAGTGGCCTACTATCTGAATAACAACAAGCGGCATGAACTCGCGCGGCTTGAAACCGACGGGCAGGTGAAGGTGCAAATCGTCGGCCTGAAGGGAGTCCCGCCCGAGCACCTCGGTTTCGAGTGCTTCGACATCGAAGGCCGCGACGTCAAGTTTCCCGAGCAGGGATTGACCATCAACAACGGCGGAAAGCCCAAAGGTGGAGTCGGGAGGCACTAATCGCGTTCCCTTTCGGCGAGCGATAGCAAATAGTCGCTCGACTCTCCGAGTCGAGTTCATGTCTGGGAGTTTCACGACTCGGAGAGTCGTGCGACGATCCACGGTCAAGGCGGAAGCGGAAGGGCGCAAGCCCTCCGATCGCAGCGTGTAGAAACAGCACTGCCTGAGCGTTATCGCAGAAGTAACGCACGCCGTATGGACCCTTGAAAAGTTCAGTTTTTCTGGCACGCTTGGCTCAGGCATTCCAGCGCATGCAAGTTGTGGTTTACACTAGCGCCGGGCGCACAATGCTCACCTCCGGGCTCGCCCAGCCCTTCGCCCCGGACAAGTCAGGCAGAGGGCCGCTCGGGGAGGTTCTCCAGGTCAATCCGGTCTCTCGGCCGATCCGCGGCCGTCTTCATTGCGCGCAGCCACGACAGCGAGACATATTGGTAACGTCCATGGACGATCGCCGTCTCAAATAGCTGCTCGACCGGCTCGTTGGGGTAGCCGGGAATGTAATCGAAGAGGTCGAGGAACCCAAAGTCGGTCACGAGCATCATGAGTCGGCTGCCACGAATGTACGGTAGGGAAACGGGGTAAGTCCGCTCGATCTCCGTATCCGGATCGATCTCGTCGCCAATCCAGCAGGCGTTCACCTCGGACAAGGCGTCCAACAGCGCCCGTTCGGTTTCCGCCGTGCGACGAAAGACGACATCGGTGTCCTCCGTGGCGCGGACGAAGCCGTGAAACGTCACTGCATGTCCCCCGACGACAACAAACGGGATGTTATGGTTGCTGAGCACGTCGAGCAGACGAAACGGGTCGCCATTGTCCATTGATGACCTCCGTGCGACGGGACTCCATGTTTCTGCGAAGAAAATGCCGATAGCCCTCAGGCGACGCCATCAGGATATGAAAAGAAGCCTGCTGCAGCTTGGTCCAGTCGGCCAGGCGATGAGCCGCCGAGCGATTGGCCTGAAGGCGCTCGATGAACCGACGGCGCTTTTCAAATGCAGCACGAAGGTCTTCGCGTTCATTTGGCATGGTAGGCTTCTCCAGGCGACGATCGTCCGCACTGGCACATCCGTCGGGAGTTACAACAGGCTTTCGCCACCAGCCTACCTTGACAGGCGGCAAAGGTCAAGGAAGAGACTTGCAAAGGAGGTTGCCTCGGCACAGACTGATATATCAGAGGATCGGCCATGCCGAAATTCCTTGGAGATTTCGAAAAGACTCGTCTTGTTCTATCTCTTGAAAAGGAGCTTTATCATGCGTGTGATCCGTTGGTGGATGCCTGCCGTCATGCCTG
>CAZASB010000103.1:0-2271 GCA_964487655.1 uncultured Planctomycetaceae bacterium | reverse complement strand
CATGCCTGTCGCCATGGTGCTGGCGGCTTGGTGTACCGTTGTGTCGGCCGAGGGGTACTATGCAGGTGGTGAAAGCGGTCGATGGGCGTTGAAGCGTTCGTTAAGAATCTCGGCGAACTTGCTGAAATCGAGCGGCTTGACCAAGTGAATGTCGAATCCGGCCTCCAATGCACGGCGGCGGTCTTCCGGCTGGCCGTATCCGGTGAGCGCCGCCAAGAGAATATGGTCGAACTCGCGCCGGGCCCGGATCATGCGAGTCAGCTCGAAACCGTCGATTTCCGGAAGCCCGATATCGATCAGCGCAACGTCGAATGGCTGGAAATCGAGGAGTTCGAGCGCCGCCTTGGCATGGACGGCGGTTGCCACGTGATGCCCGTCCAGTTCCAGCAGTGCATGGAGCATTTCGCGGGCCGCGCCGTTGTCTTCGACCACCAGTATTCGCAACTCAGGTGGAGGCGGTGTCGCGGTTGAGCAATTGGCAAGGTTATCCGTGTGGCTCGGCACCGCCGCCTTTTCAGCCGCCAGCGGCAGACGCACGGTGAACTCGCTACCGTGCCCTCGTCCCTTGCTGTCCGCCGTTACCTCGCCCCCATGCATCTGGACCAGGCTGCGAACCAGCGTCAGCCCGATTCCAGATCCGATTCCGCAACGGTCCAGCGGGACTTCTCCCTGCTGGGACGGCTCGAAAATCGGCGCGAGGCGCTCGGCTGCGATGCCAATCCCGTCGTCGCCCACGCGGACGATGGCATGGGTTGCGTCGCAGGTCACCTCAAGCAGTGTTTCTCCGCCGGAATGCCCGTAGCGGACGGCGTTCGTCAGCAAGTTCATCAATACCTGCCGAAGTCGAATGGGATCCGCATGGACCAAGATGGGCTCATCGATCAGTTGAACCACGAATCGGATACTCCGATTCCGCATGGCGGGTTCCACTGCCATCGCCGCCGCGCGGGCGACGTCGCGGAGGTCGATCCGCTCGCACTGCAACGTACACTTCCCTCGCGAGATGCGCGTCATGTCGAGCAGGTCGTCCAGCAGACGGGTCATCAGGTCGCCTTTCCAGCAAATCACCTCAGCAATCCCGTTGATCGAGGCAGGATCGTCGGCCACTCGCTACAACACCTGGGCCGAGTGGACAATGGCTTGTCGCGTTGGTATAAGTCAAGCGATTCGAAACGTCAAGGCGCCGCTCCGCACGGAGTTCCGTTAAACTCGTTCGCAATCTCCCGCATTAAGTAGGCGGGATCGAGCGGCTTGCGGAACCAGCGGTCGACGCCGCCGGGCCCCTCGGGCACGCCTGTACTGGCGGCACTGCTGCCGCTGATGGCAAAGACTTTCATGCCGCGATAGTCGGGGTTGCGGCGAACGGCGCGAACCGTTGCGGGGCCGCCGATTCGCGGCATAATCATGTCTAACAGCATAAGGTCGGGGCACCCGTTCCGTGAGAGATAGTTGAGTGCGTCGGCACCGTCGCCAGCAGTTGCCGCGTCGTAGCCGTTCATTCGCAGGCAGCCTGCGAGAAGTTCGGCTTCGTTGGCGTCGTCGTCGACCACGAGGGTTGTTCGACGCGCCGGCTCGCTGGACGATTCGGTCTTTCGGGCGGCCTCTTGCTCGATGGCCTCGAACTGGTCGAGCACCTTGCGGAAGCTTGTTTCGGCATCATCGACCATCCCCTTTTCAAGTTGCCGCCTGAAGAGGTGTAGGGCAAGGGTGGCTACGTGCAACTGATTTCGCACCTGATGCGAAAGGTGGGGCGTCTCTTTGGGAGGTGCCGCTCCGGCGGCCTCCATGCCCGAACTCGCGGTGGGTGATAGTTCGTCGCGCAGCACGGAAATACTGCGGGGCGCGTCAATTCCAAGGCGAGCCGTGTTCCCTTTCAGTCGCAATACCTCGACGGTAACGCCAATGGTGGGAAACACGATCCGCTCACCTTCGCGGCGAGAGAGAACAAGCATGCGTGGGTCTCCTTTCCGGCATGCCACCAGGGAACCCGCGATGAAGAAACGACTTCGACCGCTCGGTTCACCACCGTCGCCAGTGACGGCTACTGCAAGCTTGCCAGCAATGCTATCACAATGGCCGCCGCACGACATCCTTGCCGCAACGGCGACAAAATCCTGGAAAGGCACGGGCCTCCTGCCCACACAACCTATCGGTTAACACCCACTCGTTCTACCCCAATGTGCCCGATGGATCAAGAGGGATTTTCGGGTTCGGGTGCATACGGCCTTTCCGGCGACATTTCGTGATCGGGATTGAGTCAAGATCGATAAC
>CAZASB010000102.1:6122-14774 GCA_964487655.1 uncultured Planctomycetaceae bacterium | reverse complement strand
CATCCGGGTTCATCCACGTGTCAGGCAATTCTGCACCCAGAAACGGAAGAGCCTCAATGCTTCTACGATGAGCCGCCGGTGTTGCCCTGGGCATCGGACGAGCAGCCTGCTACGGCACGCTCGGCAGACGGTGATGGCGAAATGGGCCCGGGGCACGTCTTCCGGACACGGTTCGCGCCACAGGACGGCCTCTGAGATGCGTGATTTGGGCCGGACAAGTCTCTCCACCATGGTGAGCGCACGAAACAAGACCGTGGGCGCCACAAATCCGTGTCTGGCTTGACCCCCAGAAGGTCACGGGAAGCGAAACCCGTTTGCCAAGGCACGGCTTGGGCGCCGCACAGTCTTGAATCGCTTCGGCACTATCGTTCGCGTAGTTTGCAACGAGGCTGGCTTGCCATCGTCGCGGAGCGAACATACACTTGGAGCGGAAGACTTCCCTATCCTTCGCCCCTAGCGTAGTTTTCGTATAACGGTCGCACGTATCTTAACGCCAATGCCAACTGGACCGGTAAAACCAACCGTAGCCCCGCAGCTTGGCACGAATATGGCGATTACGCAGCCTGGAGAAAATACACGCAAGAACGGCATCGCCGTCGAGAATGCTGAAGAAACAGACTGTACTTTTGGGGGGATTTGATTTTCTTGACGACAGGGCATGACTCTGACTATACTAAAAGGTAGCGCCACGGGTACCGGCAGTGACGCTTTGTCTGGTGGACCGCCCTGAGGGCGCCCTTTTTCCTCGGAACCTTTAAGAGCACATCCATGATTTCTCGCACAAGCAGCTCTCTCTGCCTCGGCATCCTGGCCGTCGCGGTCGGTTGGATCCCATGCCCGTTGTTGGGCCAAGATGCGCCTCCGGCGCCTGCACGGCCGGCCAAGTCGGGATACAGGCAGCTTGCCCCCGGCGTGATGAAGGTCGTCAAGCCCGAGCTACTTACTGAAGAAACCTTCAGCCGCCACGACGTCGTGGAACTGCTGGCGGTCGATCCGGCGTTTGATTGGGCTAAAGACACTCCCTTCCGTCGGGAGATATGGGGGCTGGAGTTTCAGTTCAAGGTGATGCGGATGATCTGGGTCGATATCCCCCATCCCGAGACGGACCGAATGCAACGCAAATTGGTTTGGTACCTCGTGTACTCCGTTACCAATAGCGAGAAGGCGTTCCAGCCAGTCAAGCAGGCAGACGGGACATGGGCGGTCGAGCACGTGGACCGCCCCCTGACGTTCATCCCCCAGTTCCTTCTGGAAGTCCCGCGGTTCGACAAGGTGTATCCGGCCCGCCTGATCCCCGTTGCGATGGGGCCCATCCGGATGCGAGAAGACCCGAACCGCCGATTTCTCAACACGGTTGAAATGAGCCAGCAAACGCTCCAGCCTGGGGAAACCGCCTGGGGGATCGCCACCTGGCTCGAGATCGACTCGCGGACCGATACCTTTTCGGTCTATGTGCGGGGCCTGACGAACGCCTATCGGTGGCGCGACGAACCGGGAGCTTTTCAGAAGGGGGATCCTCTTGGAAAGGGTCGCCGTCTTTCGCGAAAGACGCTGAAGCTCAATTTCTGGCGTCCGGGTGACGAATTCCTTGAGAACGAGGCCGAAGTTCGTTATGGCGCCCCGGGGGCACTTGACTTCGAGTGGGTTTGGCGGTAGAAAGAGGGATTCCCCACTAGAATAGCCCCGTTTTCAAGAGCAGTTTTGCTTCCAAGGAGAACGTCATGGCCCACAAAAAAGGTCAAGGTTCCAGCCGCAACGGTCGCGACAGCAATGCCCAACGTCGCGGCGTCAAGCGGTTTGGTGGCCAAGAAGTGCGAGCAGGAAACATCCTGGTCCGCCAGTGCGGCACCAAGTTTCACCCCGGAAAGGGGGTAGGCTGCGGTAACGACTACACCCTCTACGCGCTCGTCGACGGTTTCGTGCAATTCGACCGGGGTGGACGGCGCGTCAGTATCGTTGGGGCCCTTTGATCGCCCCCCCGCATGTTCGTTGACCGAGTCGAAATTGACGTTGCGGGCGGCCGAGGCGGTGACGGGTGTGTCTCCTTTCGCCGTGAGAAGTACGTGCCCCGTGGCGGCCCAAATGGTGGCGACGGCGGCGACGGCGGAAGCGTCATCGTCATCGTCGAAGAGGGTGTTGATAGTCTGAGCGCCCTCGCCCACCACAAGGCTTGGCGAGCCAAGAGCGGCCAGCATGGCGAAGGCTCCGACCGCCACGGGAAGACCGCCGCCGACCTGTGCATCTTCGTGCCCCCTGGCACCATTGTGTTCGACGTCCAGGGGGATTTCGTCATGAAAGACCTGGCCTCGCCCGGCGATCAGGTGAACGTTGCCCGCGGCGGCAAGGGCGGCAAGGGAAACACCCGCTTCAAAACGCCAACACACCGCGCGCCTCGCGAGTCCACTCGTGGCGATGCAGGCGAAGCGCGCCGAATCCGCCTGGAGTTGAAGGTCATTGCCGATGTCGGATTGCTCGGCAAGCCGAACGCCGGTAAGAGCACGCTTCTGAGTCGCCTGAGCCGGGCTCGGCCGGAAATCGCCAACTACCCCTTCACCACCAAACGCCCTCATCTCGGCCGCGTCCAGATCGACGCGGACCGTTCGTTCGTCATGGCGGACATCCCCGGCCTCATCGAGGGCGCGCACGCCGGCGCCGGCCTGGGGCACGAGTTCCTCCGGCATATCGAGCGGGCAGGCATTCTGGTCCACCTGATTGAGCCACAACCGATGGACGGCACCGACCCGACGGAGAACTATCGCGCCATTCGCGAGGAACTCGTCCAGTACAACCCAGCGCTAGGCGATCGGCCGGAGATTGTCGCGGTGACCAAGGCCGACCTTCCCGAAGCCGCCCACGCGCGCGATAAGCTGGCCAGTGAGTTTGGCCTGGAGGTTCACCTGATCTCGGCGGTCACCGGCCATGGTCTCAACTCGCTGCTCGGCGCCGTTGCCCAAGCCTTGAGGCAAGATGACGAACTATGGACGTGAACCTGGCGAACCACGCCTTTTGAGTGCCCAGTCGATCGGATATACTAAAGACATATCCCCTCGGCTTTCCGAGGGGCCATGTTGACATCTTTCTCGGTTTCGGTTGGCAATGGCCATTTACGTTGTACGATTTGGCGCGATGCGATTCCTGGGGGTATTCTCGCCTTCCGGGGGGTTCGATTACCTTCGCAACACCAAGGTCATTGCACGCACCGATCGGGGACTCGAAGCCGGGGAGGTGCTGTGTGAAGCCGACGCCCAGGCGACCGCACTGCTCGACGCCCCACCCGAGGGGCAGATCGTTCGAGAAATGACGCCCGAGGACGAGAGGGAACTACGGCGGCTCCGCGAGCTGGCCCCGAAAGAAATTGCTGTTTGCCAGCAGTATGTCGATTCCATCGGGCTGGCAATGCGGCTGGTCGACGTGGAGCACATTTTCGGTGGCGAGAGGATTGTGGTGTACTACCTGGCGGAAAGCCGGGTCGATTTCCGCGAACTGGTGCGACAGTTGGCCTCCGAGTTCCAAACTCGGGTCGAAATGCGTCAGATTGGCGTTCGGGACGAGGCTAAACTTCTGGCCGACTTCGGCGACTGCGGCAAGGAGGTCTGCTGCAACAACCACTTGGTGCAAATGCCGCCGGTTTCGATGCGCATGGCAAAGCTTCAGAAAGCCACCCTCGATCCGGCCAAGATTTCCGGCCGGTGCGGACGGTTGAAATGCTGCCTGCGATATGAATACGACATCTACGACGAAATGCAAAAAGAGATGCCGCCACTAGGCGCTCGCGTGATGACGCCCGAAGGAGAGGCCAAGGTTATCGGGCACGAGATTCTCAGCCGGCAGGTGCTGGTCGCCACCGAGGATCGGCGCCGCCTGCTGGTCGACGTCGAGGATATCCAGCGGCTTGGTCGTTGCGACCACCCCGCCGAATCCCAGCCTAACACCGATTCGACCTGAGCATCCGAGCCACCATGGGAAACACATCACAAACTCTTGCCGAACTTTTACGCGAGGATCCGCGTTATAAGTACGAGGCATATGTTTTTGTTTTCGATGCCTTGGGCTATGCCCAGCAAGTGCTGGGCCTCGGCGAGGCTGCGGAAAGCGAGCCGATCGATATCGAGCCCGACGAGGAATCGGACGAGCCAGAGCAGCACGTTTCCGGGCAGCAATTGTGCGAAGCCCTCCGGAAGTTTGCGCTGGATCAGTATGGATACATGGCAAAGACGGTTCTGGGCAATTGGGGACTTCACGGCACGGGCGATATCGGCGAAGTCGTGTTCAACCTGATTCGAATTGGAAAGATGCGGAAGACTCCGCGCGATCGGCGCGAGGATTTCGAGGACGTATACGATTTCGACGATGCGTTTCGACGCGAGTTTCGGATTCGTCCGCCCGGCTAACCACGGACGGCGTCATCAAGGGGGTGGCAGCCGTTTGCACACGACTTTTGCAGGGAATATCCGATGTCGGCAAAGAAGACGCAGGCGACTCGCAAGGCGGGCCATTCGGCGGTCGGAACAGTCGATGACCCGCGAGTTTCGCCCGAGCGGGGCGCCGCCGCGCCGTCGCGGTTTCAGAAATGCTTGCTGGCCGTCGCCATTGCCGTGGAAGCGTCGTGGGTTGCCGCCCTAGTGGCCATGGCCCTAGCCGAATGACGGGGTGGCCAGTTGGAAGGAACTCCAGAAGAACACCCGCGACTGATGCAAGCTAGGCCGCTTCGCCGAAAGGAGTTGCAGGCGTGACTTGTCACCTTCGTTGGATCATCCCGGTTGTGCTTTGCCTGGTGGTTGGGCCGAGCGGAGCGCGGGGGCAGGAGCAGCACCTTTCGCCGTTTGCCACCGAGCCATTTCGCAGTGACGCCCGGCTGTGGGACGTCTGCTTGGTCGACTCGGAATATGGTTGGGCCGTGGGCGACCGGGGCACAATCCGGCATACGCGCGACGGTGGACAAACTTGGCGATTGCAGCCTAGCGGGGTCGAAACGCCCCTCTATTCCGTTGCGTTCGTCAATCGCGACGTCGGCATTGCGGTTGGCGGGAGCACGCACCCCTATGCGCAAACCAGTGCGGCCGTCGTGCTCCTCACGCGCGACGGCGGTCGGCAGTGGCTGCCGCTCCGCAACTCTCCTCTTCCAACCTTGAGACGGGTAGGGCTCTTCGACACGCGAAGCGGTTGGGCGGCCGGCGACTGTTCGGCCATGTATCCTAGCGGCGTGTTCCTGACGGCCGATACGGGGCAAAGTTGGCGGCCGCTAACCGGCTCGGCAACTACCTCGTGGCTGGCCGCCGACATGGTCGACCTGCAAACCGGCGCGCTGGCCGGGCGAAAGGGCGCCACCGCCGCCGTGCGACGGGGCGAGACGCGTCCGCGCGAAGCCGGAACGTTCGGGCTGCGCGGTTTTCGGCAGCTTCGCCTTTCGCCGCCGACCGGCGGCTGGCTGGCCGCGGAAGGTGGCCTGCTGCTGCAAACACCCGACCTTGGCATTTCCTGGCAGACGCCGCCCGCCGAGTTACCCGAGGCAGCCGCCTTGTTCGACTTTCACGCCCTGGCAGTCCACGGCACGAATGTTTGGGTGGCCGGCGCGCCCGGCACTCGTGTCTTCCATTCGGCTGATGGCGGTCAGTCCTGGCGGGTCTGGTCGACGAGCGTCTTAACGCCTATTCGCGCCATGGCGTTCGCCGATCCTCATCATGGCGTTGCCGTGGGCGATTTCGGTATAATGCTGCTGACAACCGACGGCGGCCAAACATGGCAAACGCGGCAGGCCGGCGGCAAGCGAGCCGCCTTACTGGGCATCTTTGCAGGCAGCGACGACGTGCCCCTGGAATTGCTCGCGCGGCTGTGTGGCGACGAAGGGTATCTGAGCGCGGTCGAAATCATCGGCCGCGACGATATCGAGGTGGCGCAACGCAGCCCCACCCATGCCGCCGACCGAACGCATGAAGCCGTAGTTGCCGTCGGTGCCTGCGGAGCAAATACCGCGTGGCGGTTCCCCGTCCGGCAGTTAGGGCTGGAACTCGATGCCGAGCAGGTGGCCGCGGTTTGGGATCGGGCCAATGACGGCCATGCGTTCGACGAGCTTCGACGCCACCTCGTTCGCCAGATTCGGATGTGGCGTCCCGACGTTCTCGTAACGCATGACGCGAGCCCCCAAGGCAAATGTCCGCACGGGCATCTGGTCAACCAATTGACGCTGGACGCCGTCGAGCGGGCGGCCGATCCCACCAGCTTCGCAACATTGGCGAGTGATGCCGGCCTGGAGCCGTGGCAGGTACGAAAGGTGTTTGCGAAACTCGGCCCCGGCCAGCGCGGCATGCCCGAGCTGACCACGTCGCAAATCGCGGTTCGCCTGGGAAGCTCACTCGAAGGTCTGTGCGCGATCCCCAGGGGCATTCTCCATGAGCAATTCAACCCGCCGCCGGCTGTCTTCGGCTTTAGCCTGGCGCTCAGTCGGCTATCGCAAGACCCGGGTGGCCGCGACTTTTTCGCAGGTATCTCGCTCGATCCCGGCGGCGAAGCGCGGCGCGAACTCCTACAACCCGCTCCGGGAAGCCTCGACTCGCTCAAACGCCTCGCCCAGCGACGGCAACACCTGGAGGGCATCCTGCGGCGATCGAAGGATGACGTCCAAACGTCGGCCCACCTGCTGGCCAGCGCGAATCAGCTGACGCGAGGAATGGAACCGGCCGCGGCCGGAGACGTGCTCTACCACCTCGCCCAGAAGTTCGCCCGGGGCGGCCAGTGGATCATGGCGGCCGAGATGTTCGAGCTTCTGGCCGAGAGCCATCCGGAGCATCCGCTGTGCCTGTCGGCCCTCACTTGGCTGGTGCAGTATCACGCAAGCTCGGAGGCCCTATGGCGAATCCAGGGCGCGCAGCGGATGAACGTGCATCGAGCCGACGGCCAATCGGCCGTGCCGGGCGCGAGCCTGGGAGCCCAAAGCAGCTCCGGTCTGGCGATCGACGCGCCCGAGGTGGCCGAAGGCCCGAAACGCGCGGCGGAGCTTGGCGCCCAGATTGAACAGACGCGTCCCGCGCTTTTTGCCCAACCGTCCCTCCGGTTCCCGCTGGCGGCGGCCGATCGGCGTCGTGGATTCCCGAAGGCAGCGGAACGCTACTTCCTGATGGCCAGCCGCGGTGCAAACCGCGATGCCTGGTGGCTCAATGCGCGCAGCGAGCTGTGGCTGACCGAACCGGACGGCCTTCCCCCAAAGCCTGCCCTTCGCTGCGTCGTGGCAAAAGCCAAGCCGCGTCTGAATGGATCGCTTGACGACGATGCGTGGCAACGCGCCAAACCGGTGCCGTTGCGAAGCCTGCTTGCCGATGACGACGCTTGGTCCGCCGACGTGATGACCGCCTACGATGACCAGTTCCTCTATCTGGCCGTCCGATGTCGCAAGGCGCCGGGACTGGAGTACCCGGCGCCGCACGGCCCCCGCCCTCGCAATGCCGACCTTTCCAGACGAGATCGCGTGGAACTCTACCTCGACCTCGACCGCGACTACACAACCTGGTACCGATTGGCCATGGATCACCGAGGGTGGGTAGCCGAGTCGTGTTGGGGCGATGAGAGTTGGAACCCCACTTGGTTCGTCGCCCAAGCCTCCGACGACAAAAGCTGGACGATCGAAGCCGCCATCCCCCTGGATCAGCTCACCGGCGCCTACCCGACCTCTCGAGCCGTCTGGGCCGTGGGGATCCAGCGGATTGTGCCGGGTGTCGGGTTTCAATCGTGGACCCAGCCGGCAGCCATCGATGTTCGGCCCGAGGGGTTCGGATGGCTCATGTTCGATTGAGCCCACTCGCTTGCGCCGCTTGCCGTACCAGGTGGGAGCAGTGTAGAATGGGGGTATTTGGGGAATAATTCGCGAGGGCTGCATTCGATGAAGTATTACGAGAATCCTACGTGTCGATCTTCCTGGCAACCGCGACGTCTGGCTGCCGCGATGACGCTGGTCGCAAGCGTGACATGCGTGTTTGGGTGTGGGGTGGGCGACTATCGGAAGCGACTTGACGCACGAGTGAACGAACTGGCCACGACCGATGAGTTCACCGGGCTGTACGCATCCCAGCCCTTGGGCAATAAGCCGATCGCCGTCTGCGTTCCGCAAGTATTCAAACACCAGCCGTTGGTGGCCGGCGTGGCGGTCGCCGAGGAAGGCGCGCCACCGGACGAGGCCCGGGTGAAACCGGGCGTAATCGAACTGCCCGGCCTGACCTATACCTACGAAGAGTTTGTGGCCGACGCCAACGGCGGCCAGATTCCGTTCTACCTTTATGTCGGCGCGGAAGACAAGACACAGCCTGCCTTTCGAGATCGGACCTCCGGATGGCTAAAGCAGGTGCAGGAGCAATTCCCCGGACAATCGGCGGCGTGGGAGAGTGTCGAATGCAATTCCCCGGCCGGATCGTCCACCGCGTGGCAGCGACTGCGAGTCGAGGGTGACCAGGACTTCTTCTACAAGGACAAGGACAGCAAAGCTCGCACGGTCAAGATACCTGGGGTATTCGAGGTGTACTACCGCACGGAAGGCGACTGGGCCGTTGCACTTGCGTGGCGAGCGCCTACCAGCATCGCCGGGCACGTCAATGTGGCCAAATGGGCGCCCCTGGTTGCCGGCGCGGTCAGCATCCAAGCGGGTCAGCCTGGCACGCGCTAATC
>CAZASB010000102.1:0-6022 GCA_964487655.1 uncultured Planctomycetaceae bacterium | reverse complement strand
GGTTGCCTAGCTTGATTCAAAAAACTGTTGTTCGGTACCGTCGGTCTTTGCGATAATCGTCAGGCCGCTATCGGTCACGGTAAAGCCGCGTTCGCGGTCGAGGTTCTCGTCATATCCGATCTCGGCGCCTGCGGGAATATGCACGTCCTTGTCGATAATGGCCCGGCGGATTTTCGCGTGACGCCCCACGTCAACTCGATCGAACAGGATCGAATCCGCCACTTGGGCATAGCTATTGATGCGTACCTGAGCGCCCAACACGCTCCGTACGACCCTACCCCCGGAAACGATGGAACCGACACACACGATGCTGTCGACTGCGTCGCCCCGCCGACCGCCCTCGCCCTCCTCGGCAAAGACGAACTTCGGCGGCGGCAAGTTCGGCATGTAGGTTCGAATGGGCCATCGCTGGTCGTAGAGGTTCAGAAATGGATCGACCGTCACGAGGTCCATGTTGGCCTCGTAGTAGGCGTCCACCGTGCCCACGTCGCGCCAGTAAGCTTCGTGTTTGCGGTTCTCGTCCATGAAGGGGTAGGCGAAAACGCGGGCCGTGTTGATGATCGAGGGGATCATGTCGTGGCCGAAGTCGTGTGAACTCGTCCGCTGCGTGGCGTCGAGGCACAGACGTTCAAAGAGGAACCGCGCGGTGAACACGTAGACTCCCATCGACGCGAGCGCGTGCTCTGGATCGCCGGGAATGGACTTCGGATCGGCCGGCTTCTCCTGAAACCCGAGAATCCGATAGTTCTCGTCCACCTGCATGACGCCGAACTGGGTACAATTCATCCGTTTCTCCCGCAGCACGCCCATCGTGGCGTCGGCTCCGGACTCGATATGGGCCTCGAGCAACTTCGAGTAATCCATCTTGTAGATATGGTCGCCGGAGAGGATCACCACGTACCGCGGCTGTTCCTTCTCGATCGTATAGATGTTCTGATACACGGCATCGGCGGTGCCCTGATACCAGTGCTCGTCGATGCGTTGCTGGGGCGGCACCATATCGACGAATTCGCCCAGTTCTCGGCACAGGAACCCTCGCCAGCCGAGGTTCACGTGTCGGTCGAGGCTCATGGCCTTGTACTGCGTAAGCACCAGGATCTTTCGGATTCCGCTATTGATGCAGTTTGAGAGCGTGAAATCGATAATCCGGTAGGCCCCACCAAAGGGAACGGCGGGCTTTGCGCGATCGCGCGTGAGCGGCTCCAGTCGGGAGCCTTTGCCCCCGGCCAGAATGACGGCCAGTACGTCGTTCATAATGCACTCCTTGCTTGCCGGATGACTGACGAATTCCCATGAATTATAGCGTGTTTATCGACTGGCGCAAAGAGCAGCCCGGCGCGTGCCCCTTGAGGGACTAAGTGATCTCTCGGCCGATTCGGTCGACTTGCCGAACCGCGTCTTCCCAGGTAAGCCGCCGAGCCGCAACCGATGGCAGAGCATCGGACGGGTCGTCGTCATCATCGTCCTCGCGGACGTGATCCACTTCGTCCTCAAGCGATTCCAGCCAGCCGGGCACCTCGAAGCCAGCGCCCGACAGATTTTCGGCGAACGGAGCGATCCGCGCGCGAAGTTGCCCGAACGCTCCGGAATCGACCGCTTCGCGATACTCGCGAACGGCCGGGCGCACCAGCGAGCGAAGCCGGTCGACGGCCAGCGGACGAACAAATCGCTCTCCCAACCGGTCGCCGATGCTGCGCAGCTTCATGCCGTACTCCCGACTGAGCTGGTCGAAACGCCGCACGTGCTCGTCCGCCAGTTGCACCGACTGCTCGGCAACCGCCTGCTGCCACGCTTCCGCCGCCGTGACGCAGCCGCCGCGCACCAGTTCGTCATGCACGGTTACGACAGGCTGAAGGTTCATTGCCACTCGCTGGTAACTGCTTAGCACGCGGAGCATATCGAGCAAGGTATACAGCATCTGGCCGCGGTCGGATTGCGTCGTCGTGTTGTTGTAATCGATGTACTCGGGGTAATATTCCAGGATTGTTTCCAGGACCAGTTCCAAGGACCGAGCGGTGGCCTTCCGGTCGATACGGTCCAAATCGCGGATCAGGCGGAATTCGCTTTCGCTACCGAGTTCCTCGGCCAGCGCATCGAGATACGCTTGCACGCCTTCGTGCAGAATGGCCCGGAGGTTTCCAGCGTTCATAAGAAAGCGTTGGGTGAACAGCTCGTCGCCGTAGTCGAGAATGAACTGTTTGACCTCGCGCCATCGCTTTTCATTTTGCAGCACCTCGATGGGCGAGAGTCGCAAGCCGCGGCTGTGGGTAAACCAGAGCCGCATCAACGATTCCATCAGCCGCTCGAGGAGTGACACCATGGGAGCGTCGGACGCTTCGGGCAGGCCGGGATTCCACTGCTCCGCCGAGAAGACCAGCGAGCGAACGATTCCACGCAATCCGGCATGAAAAAGGTGATCGAACTCGGTAATCGCGCCGGGCCCAACGGGATGGTCAATCTCCATCTTCTGCGCCGTTTGAAGAAGCTGCGCGGCCTCGGCCAACATGCCAAGGCGAGGCAGATAGCCCAACAGCCGAAGCAGCATCCACTGGATGCCTCGCGATTGGACGATGCGCGCCGGATCGCCGCCGCGCGACACTGCCAGGAAAAGAAGGGGATGCTTGCGAAGTGATCGTATCAGTTCGCGCCAGGCCCCGCGCACGCCGCGCGGGTCGTCGCGCACCACGGCGCGCAACACCCGCTCCATCGGCAGTTCCCAGTCGGCACGGGTCTCAACCGCCGGCGGCGAGTGCATCGCCACGCGAATCACCCGGGTCGCGTCCGCCGTCTCCATGCACGTGCTCGATATCTGTTCAAGCACCATCTCCTTCAAGGCCAGCCTGCGTTCGTACTCCGCCAGCGAGTCAGACGTGCTGCGCGGGGCGGGAATCTGGTGCCGATGCACGGTCCGTAGGAGGCGAAGCAGGTTCTGATGGTTGGTATTCGCGCGTGCCAGCCACCGCGCCAGTTCTTCGTCGCGGTCGGCCGCGTCGCTGATCAACGGCCCCGTGGCCGCCCGCTTCCAAAGTTGAGCCAGCATACCCAAGAATGAGAGGCGCCGCACAAGCCGTTCGGCCTCGTGGATCAGTTCCTCGTCGCTGCCTGCCTGGCCGGTGTCGAAGAGCGAACTGTCGATGCCATCGTCCGCGCTGTCGCGAAAGGTAACGTTTTCGTAGGCGGCACTATACAACCCGCCGAACTCGTCTTCATCCTCGTCGTCCGGCGCATCGAACAAGTCTGCATCGGCCTGCTCGGCGGCCGTTGCGCCCGGATCAAGGTCGGTCCCTTCGGCAAGTTCGAAATCAGGGCAGATCCAGTACTCGTCGGCGTTGGATTCGAGGTAGTCGAGAAACTTCCTCGTCAGCGGCCAGCGCTGTTCGGCAGGCGGCCGTTCCGACGTATTCTTGCCGTCGGCCGACGGTTGCCAAAGCTGCTCCATCCATTGGATCGCCAGATCATGGAAAGCATAACTTTCCTCGGTCAATGGGATCGTATCGCTCCGGCTAAGCCACTGCATCAGCAAGGCCATGGCGGCCACCGGATCGCCAAGTTCCAGCAGGGCGTCGATCACCAGCGCATAGGCCTTCGGAGATCGGAACTCCTCGACCCGATCACGCCAGAAGGCCAAGTCGCCGCCACTAGCGCCGGCGGCGTGCCATGCGCGGAGCGCCTGGGCGACGTGTTCGGCCGACTCGCACGTCTCGCGGCCGGAAATGCCGTCGGCGCCCATGACCTCCACGGTCGCAAACCGGTCCCACCACGCAGCCAGTGCGTCCAGACGCTCCGCCGCCTGCCGCTCAACCGCTTCGTCGCCGGCCGCCGCGGACTCCTTGCGCACCATCACTAGCAGGTCGAATAGTCCGCCCACCGTCTCCATAAGGTCATCGACGCGGAAATCGTGAACGCTATTTTCCAGTGCCGGAAAGAGGCTGAATTGCCCTCCAAAGCCCAGGATATTCCACGGATCGACCATGGCGCCACAATGAATCGCCCGGTGCAACAGCGTCTCGGCTTCCTTCGTGGCGACGATCGCCGCCTCCAGCCGTCCGGCCGCAAGGTGTTCATCCGCGGCGACCAGGCGGCATTCGATATCGCAGCTCATCCGGGCAGCAGCGACCGGTACGGCGCGCACCTGCTGCTCGGCCGCCTCAATGGCCCCAATGCGCGCGTAAAGCAAGGCCAGGTGAATGTTCTGGAGTTGCTCGGCGCGGCGCAGCGTGATGAACTGGTTAAAGTGCTGCCGGGCACCGCCAAATGGCTGGCGGAGTTGTTTGGCTTCGCGGCGCAGTCGCTTGCCATGCTTGCCTCCAATGCAGCCAAGCAAGTGCTCATAGAACTCGTCGCGGTACATGGCAATGGGTTGAATGAGCGATGCCAGCGTGGCGTTGGAGTCGTGCGCGCCAGGCCGATTGGCGCTGATGCCGGACCCCATCAGTACAGTGCATGCCAGCACGGAAGCCGCCTCGAACAACAGTTCTTCGCGAGGCAAATCGCGGCAGGTCGTCACGCGGTCTAAAATCGCTTCGAGGGCAATCTGATGCACGACGAACCGGCGGGCGTAGCCGGCCAAATCGAGACGCCCCAAGTCCCACTGACCGTAAAGGTAGTTGGGCCGCTTATTGACCGGGTGGTCGAAATCGTAGGCTCGCGGGTCCAGCGACAACTCGTCTAGCCGCTCCAACTCGAAATAGGCCTGGAACAGAATGGCGGGGCTGGTGTCCTGGAGAATCTTCACGGCCCGGTCGACCAATTCCGCGTAGCGCCCCACCGCGGGGCCGGCGCCTCGCAGGTAAAGCGGGATGGGCGACACCCATTCGTGCTCGTACGGCTGTATCTTCTGCTCTGTCTCTAAAACGGCGACGGGGCGGTAGCCGATGTAGTTGTTCAACTGGTGCAGCGCCCCTTCGGCGATTCGTGAACTATCGGTCCACGGGCTGCCCTGGCTGACCGCGGCTTCCAAGGCACGTCCCACGAAGAATGGGCCAAACAGTTCCCGCTCGTCTTGATGGGTCAGCAGGTCGCCGTGCCAACGCAGGTACCCTGACAGGAGTTCCTCGAAGACAATCCGGAGCAACGCCGTAGCCTGCCCTGACTCTCGGAACGCCGTCGATTCGGCCTGCAGTTGTGCCAGACGCGAGCAAAGCTGTTCGTACAAACGCCGCCAAGCCGGTTCGGCTCCGGCCTGATCGGCCGATTCCAGCGCCGCGAACAGCCGGTTCACACTCGCGTACATCTTTACGTCGGCAGGGCCCGACGCAAAGTTCAGGTAGCCAAGCACCTCTTCCAAACTACGCATAAAGTCCCCATTAGGCGGCACGGACATACCTTTTTCGGCTGATAACCGCGCACCTCTCTTGGAGGGTTTTCCTGGTGTGGGCACATTATGGTTCTTCTTTTTCGCCATAAACTACTGACGCCTTAGGGGCAGTGGCTGGGGCAGTAACCGTCATCGTAGGGCGCAAAGACCGACGGGTCTAGGGCCGGTGCGAACGCCCGGCGTGACGATTGCAGGGTTATTCAGTTTTTTGCGTGCCTTTTCTCCTCGCTTCGATTATACTAGAGTCGGAAATACCGGTCGTCTCGTACCGGGCTCGTTCGACCCCCATGCATAGAGTGCCGTCATGCTCCGTAGTGCTGCATTCGTGTTCGCTTTGCTCCACGCAACTCTCGCGGCCTTTCCGGCCCATGCCGACCCGTATCGGACCATCGTCTCCGAGACGGAAGCCGCTCGTCACGGCCTGGCGCGTCCCTGGATCGGTCAACTCCAGGTAGATCGAGCTCGTGCGCGATTACGCTACCTTGTGCTTTACAATGGCGTGCTGTATGCCCAATCGGATCGAGCGATGGTTCATGCGATCGACGCCGAGACGGGAGCGACCCTTTGGGTCCGTCAAATTGGCCGGCCTGATCATCCCAGCCTGACGCCTGGCCTGGGCGCGGACCTGCTGGCCGTTGTCAACGGTTCGCGATTGTACGTGGTCAATCGTTTCAATGGCGATTTCCTGCTGGAGACCGAACTGCT
>CAZASB010000101.1:8103-14834 GCA_964487655.1 uncultured Planctomycetaceae bacterium | reverse complement strand
TATTTGCTATCGCTCGCCGAAAGGGAACGTGTAGCGGCACGGCGCAAGCCGTCCGGTTCGCCCGGGGCAATGGCTTGCGCCCTTCCGCTTACACGCTGCAACCGGAGGGCTTGCCCTTCCGCTTGTAGCCGGCCAGTCAGGCAATCGGCACTCGCTTACATGCCCAGGTCCAGACGGTTGCACCCCGCCACCCGGGTCGTATACAATGTCCGACTCCCCCCAACGCTGTCCTGCCACACATGAGAAGAAAGGGTCGATGCCATGAGAAAGCCAGCGACGTTGGCGATTCTTGCGTTGTTGTTCTTTGCTGGACTGGAGCCAGTCCAGGCATCTATCGCGGAAGCGGCTGGCCAAGATGGAGCCGACATTGTCCTGGCCAGCAAGAGCTTCCGATACGTCGTCAGCCCCGGTGGCGTCAACCTGGCCTTCGTCGACGCGGCCGGCGGCGACAACTACGTCCGACCCGAGCCATCTTCGCCCGTCGCCCGGGTGAAAATTGCCGATCGGTGGCACAACGCCGTTTCGGCGGCACCCGAGGGCGACCGCTTCTCGCTCGGGTTTGCCGACACGGCGGCCACGGTAACCCTGGCCGTTGCCACGCACCCACGTCATTTGGTCCTGAAGGTGGTTGCCGCGAGCGACGAGGTGGATGAACTACAGTGGATCAATCTCAGCCTGACTCTGAAAGGCAACCTGGAAGAGTCGTTTGCCGCCTGCGCCCTGGCGTTGAACATTCAGACGAATGTACCAGGACTCCCCGGCCCGAGTAGCCGCCTGGCGGCAAGCTGCGTGCGCCGTTTCGGCGTGGTCGGCGCCGCCGTGGCCATTGTCGGCTCACCCACGGCCGAGTTCCGCGATGCCTTGAAAGAGGCCGTATTGGCCTCCGATACCCTGCCGCATTCGCCAGTCGGCGGCCCCTGGGCAATGGACGCGCCGATCAATCGGGCGTCGTATCTGTTCGCCACGCCGACGGAAGAGAACGTGGAGGAGATCATTCGCACGCTCAAGAGCATCGGTTTCAACCAGGTGCAGATTCATGGTGGGCGAGGCAGCTACCGATTCGGCGACTGCGTGCCGAACTCGAGGCTGTATCCCAACGGCGTCGCGAGTGTTAAGGCGGTGATTGACCGGCTGCACGAAGAAGGTATCTACGCAGGCATGCATCCGTACGCATTCTTCATTGACAAGGCGACCCCGTGGGTCACACCCGTGCCAAACCCCGGCTTGGCCGCCGCGGCCACCTTCACCCTGGCCGCCGACCTGCCGACCGATGCCGAGGTCGTGCCGGTCGTGGAGAGCACCGACAAGGTATCGACTATCACTGGGTTCTTCGTGCGCAACAGTGTGACACTCCGCATTGGCGAGGAGTTGATTACCTTTAGCGGGGCAACGAAGGAGGCGCCGTATGCGTTCACCCAGTGCAAGCGAGGCGCGTTGGGAACGACGCCGGCGGCGCATCCGGCCGGTTCGAAGGCTTATCAGCTCAAAGAGTGTTTCGGCCTGTTCGTTCCGGACCCCGACTCGCCTCTGTTCACCGAAGTGATCGATGCCAATGCCCGATTCTTCAACGAATGCGGATTCGACACGCTCTACCAGGATGCCCTCGATGGCGAAGACGTGCTTGGCGGGCGGGAGAACTCGTGGCACTACGGCACAAAGTACATTTGGGAACTATGGAAGCGGCTCAAACGGCCGGCGGCGATGGAGTACAGCACGTTCCATCATCACCTTTGGGCTCTGCGGTCCCGGCACGGCGCATGGGACCATCCCACGCGCGCTCACCAGCAGTTCATCGACCAGCATGTGGCCGCGAATGGGCATAACGCCCGAATGTTCCTGCCAAGCAACCTGGGCTGGTGGGCATTCAAGACATGGCAGCCACCGCAGGCGGAGCCGACCTTCCCGGAGGACATCGAGTACTGGTGCGCCAAGGCACTGGGAACCGATTCGGGGCTGTCGCTTCAGGGATACAATCCGTCGCTCGCCGGCCATCAGCGGTTGGCGGCCATCATCAAGCAGTATGAGGAGTTGCGTCACGCAGATTACTTCTCTCCAGAGGTCAAGGCCCGACTTCGCGAGCCGGGCCAGCAGTTCACGCTAGTTCGCGGCGAATCCAATCGGTGGCAATTCCTTCCCGTTCATTCCACGCGACAGAAGGTGCAAGGCACGGACGAACGCAGCAACCGCTGGACGGTTCGTAATCCGCACGACGCGCAGCGCCCGACGGTGCGCATCGAGGCCATGATGTCGACCGGCCCGTACGATGCCCCAGACAACGTCACGTTGGCCGATTTCGCAAGGGAAGGGGAGTTTGTCGTGGTCGCGTCGGCGCCTGCGGTCAAGGCAAGCCTGGCAACCGGTAGCGACGACAAGGGTGTCTTCGGCCGCCTTGCGGCCGCGAATGGGGGCAAGGAGCGGCGAGGAAGCTGGGCCAGCTTCAAGAAGACGTTCGACCCGCAGCTGAAGCTGAGTACCCACCAGGGGCTTGGCGTGTGGGTACGCGGCGACGGAAAGGGAGAGGTGCTCAACTTCCAGCTTCAAAGCCCAAGCCATATCACGGGCGGGAAGGCCGAGCGTTACGTGATCGTCGATTTCGAGGGCTGGCGCTATTTCGAGTTGGTTGAACTCGACGCCGATCGCTATCCCGACTTCGGCTGGCCCTACCACGGTGGCTACAGTATCTATCGCGAATTAGTCAACTACGGCGTGATCGAATCGCTGACCATCTGGTGCAACAACCTACCGCTCGAAGACGCCATCGAGGTTGACATTCGCCCGGTGCGCGCGCTGCCGCTGGTGCCCGGCACGCTTGTGAATCCGCGTTTGGCGGTCGGGGAGGTGGTCGTGGAGTTTCCAGTCGAGATTTCGAGCGGCAGGTACCTTGAGGTCGATCGAACGGGCGCGGCTCATTTGTACGGCCCCGCTGGAGAGCCGCTGGACAAGGTCGAGCTACCCAGTGGGTTGCCGAAATTGCAGCCCGGCGACAATCCGGTTGAGTTCCGCTGCTCCGGGACGGCGACGCCCGCATCGCGTGCCCGGGTCACCATCAGCACTCGTGGCGAACCGCTTCCCTAAATGCGAACGAGCGTGTTCGTCCGATACAGCAGGAGCAGGAACAACCAGCCGAACAGACCGGCGGTAGCGGCAAGGACCGCGCCCTGCCAGTCGCCGGTGTACTGCCTCAGACTCGACAATCATGCGGGGGATGTGATAGAGTAGAGGTTGGCTGGATACGATGTCCTATTTATTGTTGCGAGGCTGAGACATGACTCTCCCAGCGTCTGTTCGAATCACCCCTGCGAGTCGAGTGATCAAGCGAGCCACGATCGCTGTAACCTCCGTTTGGCGTCTAGTCTGGCGGTCTCCCGCGGAGTTTCCAGTGCTGGTCTTCCAACGGCTCGGCATGGTTGCGCTGATCGGATGCCTAGTCACGTCGGTATTCGCGGCATCGACTGTTTTGGCCCAATCCCCACTCCAAGGAGCCGAGCCTGGACAGCCATCGGCCGTTGCCCCCGGCCAGGACTGGTGGGCCCGCGCTCCTTTGTACCGGTCAAATTACTACAACATCAAGACCGATCTCGAGCCGGACGATGCGAAGATCATGGCCGAGCACATGGATGCCACCTTTGCGGCCTACTGGGGGCTCTTCTCGCGACTTCCGGTCCGGCTTCAACGTCCGGCCACGCTCGACCTGTACATGTTCGCCAACCAGCAGGACTACACGAACGTGCTGGCCCTTCGATTCAACGATGACGCCACGGGCTCGTGGGGCAAGTGTATCACGTCCGGCAAGAGCATCTCGCTGGTCGGTTGGAAAGGGAAGCACTCGCTCGAGGATCTCAAGCGACTCTTCCAGCACGAGGGATTCCACCAAGTGTCCTCGCATCTGTTCACCGGTACACCGCTTTGGGCTGAAGAAGGGATGGCCGAATTGTTCGAACGCGGCATCGTCGTTGGCGACCAACTCGTTGTCGGCGATTTCCCGCCTCGCGACAAGGCCATCCTCGTGAAAGCCATTGAGGGGCAGCATACCATGCCGCTTGAACGGTTCCTCGCAATCGGGCATGACGAGTGGGGCGCGCGCGTCAAGATGGGCGACGCCCAAGTGCAGTATCTTCAAGCGTGGAGTCTTATCCACTTCCTCGTCTTCGCCGAAAACGGGAAGTACGAAATGCCCTACTTGAACTTCCTGGTGCAGTTGAATCGTCGCGTTCCGTGGCAACAGGCATTCGTCGCCTCGTTTGGCGTTCCCGACGTCAAGGCGTTGGAGACCAAGTGGAGTGAATACGTTCATGCCACGCCCCCGAGCGACTACCGCGAGACGCTCCGCAGGCTCGATTTCCTGGCCGCTGGCATGGCAGCGCTGCGGGCGAAGGAAGTCTATCCGACGTCCATGGCCGAGCTTCAAGCGGAGCTTGAGAGAATCGGTTTCGAGCACGAGTCGAACCTGCCCGGCGGACCGCAACGGATGTCCGCGCGTGACGCGGCGCTTTTCATGGCGTCGTTTTCCGAGGAAGTTGCCGGTCGCGAGTTCGTACTGATCCAACCGCGTGCCGCAACCGGCGGCGACCGGACACGCCAGGAGCCGCCGCCCATGACTATCGTTGCCCAGGGGCTTTACCCGCAGGTGTTCCTGGCCGAGTGGGTGCGACGGGGCCGCGAGGCAGGTTATGCGCTCTCGGCAAAGCCCTCATCGCAATACAACAAAACGCGTGCCACGCCGACCACGGGCACAAAGCGAACCGATCGCGGTTCGGCAGCCACTATCCCACCGGTGCCCGGCGTCCCACCGACTGCCGACACCTCGGGGAAAGAACCCGCGCTGCCACCTGCGATTGCACGCACCTGGACCAGTGCGGACGGCAAGTTCACCACGGTGGCGAAACTGGCCGGCTATTCAGGCGGCGTGGCCCAGCTTCGGCGCGCGGACGGCACGGTGATCAAGGTGCGCCGGGAACAGCTTTCCGCGACGGATCGGGCGTTTTTGGACGGGCAGGAACGCAACGCGCCGTAGGCGGCCAGACTGACTAGTTGGCTGAGCGGGCGACGGATTGGCCGGTTTTCTCTTGGGCAGTTGCCTGGAGCTTGGCAAGGATTTCAACCTGCAGGTCGCCCGTGGCGCGACGAACAGCCATTTGATAGTAGATTTTGGCGATGTTAGCCTTTCCAGCCGCCTCCGCCGCCTGGCCACGTTGGAAGAAGTCGCGTGCCTCGCTGGACCGGGTTTCGGCCAGATTCCGCCGGCGCTGCCGCTCCTCGTCAATCGTCAGCAGTCCCGCGGAAGGCGAAGCTTCCGCCGCCGGTTGCCAGGAAGCGGCCTCGCGCGCTGTGCCAGCCATGCTGCCGCTGCCAACTTCCGAACGAGCGCTACGTACGACATTCCAGGCGGGGTCGAGACTTGGTGGCTGCCGACTGCCTGCAACGAGTTGCCTGGGCGTCATACCCGGCTGAACGGCGCGTGGTGCCTGGTTGAGCAGATACTCATCCATGGCCTCGAAATCGTGGATCCATGCGCTCACATGCATGGACGAGCCGCCCTGACTACCGCCAATGGCCGTGTTCCTGAACGGCCGGAACGGCAACATGGGCACTCCGTATGAGGCGCGATCTGAAGCCGAGCGATTGATGCCCCCCATGTACGCACTCCCGCGATCGGGTACCGATACGGTTGTACCGACCGAGAACTGCGAAAAGGTTGGCAACTGGACGGCGGAACCCGGCTGCTGCGCAAGCGACGTGCCAATCCACATCGCCCCCAGGGCGAACGATAACCACGGGATCGAGCGTTGCATCGCTCTCTCCTAATACGGGCTCTTATAGGTATTCGGGGAATTACGATCCCAGAACATGCGAGGACCGACCACGAAGTCGGTCATCGTTTCTTTTTGCCACGGGAACAGGCTGCGAATCTTGTCTTCCTCGATGTTGTACATGAGGAACCACGGCTCGCCGACGGTCTCCTGACCGTCGCGGGCGACAACGCACAGCGAGCCGGCCGGGGAGAACGAAAGCAACCCGTTGCGATAGTGGCTTTTTCCAGCCGGCAGGCGGAGGGTCTTCATTAGTTCCTCGCCTTCAAACACGTAGATCTCTTTTGGATTCTGCGTGGCTGCCCATTGGAGCGTCTTCGTATCGGCGGCCACTCCGCCGGGCTCGGGCAGAAGCGGCTTGGACTCCGACTCCGAGCCGTCGCCAGAGAAGCGGTACACGCCCTTGTCGCCATCGGTTCCGAAAATCACGTGCCCGTCGCGAGTTATCGCGATGGACATATCCTGAGCGTGCCATTTTTGGCCTTCAAAACGGCGATACTCCTTGGGCGTAATGCCGCCGGTTGAGGTTGCCACCAGCGAATCGGCGATGTTGTCGGCCGCTAGGATGGTGTCTGACCCAGCGCCAACGGCCACGTCGGTCGGGTGGACAAGTTTCTTATCCTTCTCCACGAGCGTCGACACCTTGCCGGTATCGTCGATGTACATAAGCCGTCCGCCGTCGCGAGGCAGGCTGACTACCAGCCCCTTTTCGCGGTGCAATGCGATTCCACTGGGCTGGAAAGGCAGGTTCACCCACCCGAGCACGCGGCCGTTTTCGTCCAATTGGTAAACCTTGCCGGCCTCGCCCTCCTCTCCAGCAGCCACGTAAAGCACGAACGCCGGCGCGACCTCCGGCTTGGGCAACTCGGGCTTCAATCCAGCACGGGCCAACTCGGTGTACTGACCGCCTCCGCCACCGCC
>CAZASB010000101.1:0-8003 GCA_964487655.1 uncultured Planctomycetaceae bacterium | reverse complement strand
ACCTGGACCTTGACCTGGAGCGGTACCTTCACCGGAGCCTTGCCCCGGGCCGGCGCCAACGGCCGGATCGGTTCCTGGGGCAGGCCCTGGGCCGGCACCCGGCCCCGTACCCGGTCCCATCGCAATCGCGTCGCCGAGCTGATCGGCTGCGCCCGGCTCAACACTCGTGCCAGATCCCACACCGGCACCAGTGCCAATGCCCGCCCCCGCGCCAATGTCTACACCGCCTACCCCGGCACCATGCATGCGCGTCACACCGTCGGCACTGCCGTCGTGAACATGCGTTACGTCACCGCCGCGAACGGCCGTCCCACCGCCAGTTCCGTAAACGTGTTGGACACCTCCGCCACCGTGATGATGAACAATCCGGTCACCGCCCTGGTGATAGACGTGCCTTTCCCCGCCGCCGTAAACGTGCGTCTGGCCACCGCCCTCACGGACGATCTGATTGCTCCCACCGTGATGCACGATTCGGTCGGTACCATGGTGGATAACCTGATCGGGTTGTTCTACTACGACGCGTTGTGGTCCAATGACAGGCGTGGGGTAGTCAATTTCGACCCCCACGCGAGGTCGGTCCACTACGGTCGCAACATTGGGCTGAATTGGGACAACGGGAACAGTGGCAACGGCTGGCGGAGTCTTCACCTCGGCCTGTCGCACCGCGAATAGCGGCTCTCGATGGTCGAGCCCTTCGAGATACAGACCTGCTAGTGTATCCCACTGGCCCTCAAAGATCACCAGCGACTGGCGATCGTTCCAGCCCCAGAGCCGTCCCACCTCTTCCCCTCGAGCGTCGATAACGCGGAACAGGTGCTTCCTGCTGGCGTCTGGGGTGCGATCAAAGCCGACCTGGATGTGCAGGTATTTTCGGATCCCGTCTTCCGGCGAAGCTGTATCGGCGCCGGGGCGAGCATTCGCCAAAGTTTCCACATTGGCTACATGCCAGGGATTCGGGTCACCGGCGGTACGTTGGGAATCCTCGGCCAGAACGTGGCATGTCAGGGCCACGCACACGACGGCAAACAGCAACATGCCTTTTCTCATGATCGCTCTCCTTTTGGTAGTCGATCGAGTCGATACGCCACTGAGCAAGCCGACGGCTGGCCCAGGGACTCCTGTCTGACGGGTAATCGGGACTGACAAGAGCCTCCGTGCGACCCGCCACGACTTACAACCCTTTTATTACCACATCAGAGCTTTCTGATTGGTACATAGCCATTTTATCCATCAGAGCTTTCTGATGGGCACATGGCAATCTTCTCCCACCAGCGCTTCCTGACAGGTACATAGTAATACTATTCTACCAGACTTTCGGACAGGTACTAGCAACTTTCCAATCCATTGCGATTATCGCTGGGATGGCGGCAGATTATTCCCACCTTCGAAAGAAACACGAGGCGCACCCACGAGAGGTATTTGAAATCAGTCATGTGAGCGGGATCAACAAAGAAACGTAACCGTTCACGGGGCGGCGCAGGCAGCTTTCTCCGCTCGAAGCGAAGGGGACAGTCCCATTTTCGCGGCGGAAACGGAGGATCATTGGGCAGAAACGCCCTTTGTGCCGCGAAAATTGGGACAGTCCCCCTGTGAACGGTTACAAAGAAACAAAGCGTCTCCTGCCTTGCCATAATTGCCCTTGATGCGTATTCCGCAACATCGAAAACATGCCAACTCGCACGAGGGGGCAGCTTGACCGGCCTTGCTCGCAACGTGATACTGCAAACATCGATTGCCGCCCGTCGCCGTCTCGCGCGAGCCGTTTCGCCGCCGTGTTACTGGAAATAGCACTCTGTGAGTTTTCCAATGAGCGAATCTTTACCTATCGAGAGACAATTGGCCGACTTCCGCCGCGACGTGGAAGCCTTGCGAGAGGAAATACGCAAGGTCGTCGTTGGCCAGGAAGAGGTGATTGAGGGAGTGCTCGCCGCCGTGGTGGTTGGTGGACACTTGCTCATTGAGGGCGTTCCCGGGCTTGGCAAGACGCTGCTGGCGCAAACCCTGGCCGATACACTCCAGGTAAGCTTCCAGCGAATTCAGTTCACGCCGGACCTCATGCCTGCCGACCTGGTGGGAACGCATGTGATTATGGAGAATGCGCAAGGGCGGAGAACATTCGAGTTTCAGAAGGGGCCGCTCTTTTCACATCTGATTCTGGCCGACCATATCAACCGTGGTCTTCCGAAGACCCAATCGGCTTTGCTGGAGGCAATGGAGGCTGGGGAGGTGACGGTTTCGAACGAATCGTTCGAGTTGCCGCAACCGTTCATGCTCATTGCCACGCAGAACCCGCTGGAAACGGAAGGCGCCTTTCCGCTGCCGGAACCCGAATTGGACCGTTTCTTTTTCAAACTCCAAAGCTCGCTGCCCAGCGAGTCCGACTTGACGCAAATTTTGGATCGCACAACCGAGGGTGAACCATTCCAGGTACGGAAGGTACTGGACGGCAGGCGAATTGTCGAGATGCGTGAAATCACCCGAAAAGTACCCGTCGACGCGGAGGCGCGTCGCGTTGCGGCGGCATTGTGCGCGGCCAGTCAGCCAAGCGCGCCGCGCGCGCCGGAATTGGTGCGCCGTTGCGTTCGCTACGGCGCGGGGCCACGAGGCGCGCAATCGCTGGTTATGGGCGCAAAGGTCCATGCCATTCTGGCAGGTCGTTCCGCCGCGACCGTTGACGATCTGGTTGCCGTGGCCCACCCTGCCCTGCGGCATCGGCTGTTGCTGAACTACGAAGGGGAGGCCGAGGGCATCGATCCCGATCGTCTGGTCGATGCGTTGCTCGAAACAATTTGTGCGGCCGGTTCCTCGTCGCATTCTCCTTGACCTATTTGCCACCGCATTTTATGAGCGACGACTGGGACCACTCGCCCGCGCCTGTCTTCGAAGCCGAATGGCTGACGCGGTATCGCTCCCTTTCGCTTGCCTCTCATCGCTTTGGCGGCCGCTCCCTGTTGCGACAGCCGAGTGGCGTGCTGCCGGCCGGCGGGACCGAGGTTACGGGCGTGCGCGACTACAGCCCAGGCGACGATCTCCGCACAATCGACTGGAAATTGTGCGCCCGTCGCGACGAGGTTCTAACCAAGACATTCGAGGGCCGGGTAGATCGTCCCATGACGGTGTTGCTCGACGTGTCTGGCAGCATGGCCGAGTGGCCGGTAAGCGGTGGGCACCGCAAAGTCCGGCCGGGGGCGAAGTTCCGTTTGGCACAACGGATTGCAGCGGTTGCCGGTTGCACGGCACTCGACTCGCTGACCATATTCCGCTTGTTTCCGTTTTCCGGCGGCCTGTGCCCGGGGCTACCGGCGCTGCGTGGCCGATGGCATGCGCTCCGTCTCTTGCGGTTCCTTGCCGAACTCGCGCCGCACGACTCGCCTACCGACCTTGGCAACGCCGTTGCCGCGTTTATGCGGCAACCTGGCCGTCGCGGGCCGGTCCTTGTGGTGAGCGATTTGCTGGATGGCCAGGGGTTTTCCCGAGGACTCGACCTGCTCCGCCACCACGGCTACGAGCCGAGAGTCGTACACCTTTACGCGGCGGAGGACGCACATCCTCCGCGCCTGGGCGACGTGGCATTGACGGACCGTGAGACGGGCGAGCGGCAGCGTACCGTCATTACGGAACGTGCCGCCGCGAGGTACCGCCAGCTTTTCGAGCGGTTTCTCGAAGAGGTTGCCGATTATTGTCGGAGTCATGCCGTGCCCTGGCTCCAATTGAGTACAGATACGGCGGACGAAGAAGCGATTCGCCTGTTGCTCGGCCTGCCGGCCGCGCGGCGTGGCGTCCCGGAAGCCTAACAAGCTGGTGAAAGAACGATGTTTGCCAACCCCTGGGCACTACTCCTGCTGCTGCTGGCCGCGCCCATCGCGTGGCTTTACCGGCGCCGTGCCGTGGCGCCGTGCGTTTCAACGGCCACTGTCGCGATTTGGCGGCAAGTGCTCGCCGAGGAGCGGGCGCGGTCGTGGTGGCTTCCACGCCGCCGGGCCGTTTCGCTGGCCGTGCAACTCCTGATCTTGGCGCTGGCCGTGCTTGCATTGGCGCAGCCGAGGCTCTCGCCGCCACGAACAATCATTCTCATTCTCGATAATTCGGGCAGCATGAACACGGCCGATGTTTCGCCTTCTCGGTTCGAGTTGGCTCGGCGGCACGCCCGGCGACTCATTGATTCCCTGCCGAGCGCCGATCGCCTAGCCGTGCTGACCGGCGGGGCGTTGCCGCAGGTTGTGTGTCCACCGTCGCTCAACCGGCGGCAGTTGCGCGACTCACTTGAAACGATCGATGCCGGAACGGGGCCGACGCGGGTGGCTGACGCCGTGACACTTGCGCGGTGGATGCTTGGTGGTGAGCAAGCTGGCCGCATTGTCGTTCTCTCCGACGCGTGCTTTGCGGACGCTTCAAGCGTGGCGAAGGCCGACGACGTCGACCTGTATACCGTGGGCGGGCCGGCCTCCAACGTCGCCGTACGGCGGGTTGCCATTCGGCGCGACCCGGTCGAGCCGGAGTTGGCGAGGGCGCTGGTCGAGGTGGCAAGCCATCCTGTCGTCACACCGAGTGAAATCCCACTGGAAATACGGCTCGATGGAGTTGTCCTTGAGGAGACGCTCGCCGAAGGCGATACGGGCCGCCACTCGGTCCGAGTGTTTGCCGTGCCGACTGCCGAGCCGGGCCTGCTCTCGGTTCTTGCGAAGCGCGACGACGCGCTTCCAGCCGACAACCGCCGCGGTGCGCGGGTGCCGCCCGCCGACATGCTGCATGTCACGTCGGTCGGCCCGTTGAGTAGGTTCATTGAGACTGCCCTTGCGGCCAACCCGCGGGTTCGGCTTACGAAATCGGCGGAGATACCTTCATCCTCCGACGACGACACGATCTTTGTCCTGCAAGGTGAAGTGCCACCAAAATTGCCAGCCGGGCCAATTCTGGTGGTCGCCCCGCATAGTGGGTGCGATTTATGGGAGATCGACGGAATGATCCCTTACACGGTGATTGGCCGGCAGGATCTATCGTCAAGCATCGGGGCCGGATTGGACCTCGAAGGGATTACCCTTTCCGAGGTGGGCCGACTCAAGCTTCAGGCAATCGAGCCCCATGCCATGCACGTTGTGGCGGCGACCGCTGAAGCCGAGCCCCTGCTGTTGGCCCTCGACCGGCAGCAAGGCCGCGTTGTGGTGCTACTTGGGAACCCGGACACCAGCGAATTGTCGCACCAGGCGGAGTTTTTACTATTGATTGCCCAGGCAATCGACTGGATTGACGAGCGAGTGGACCACGACGAGACGGAACACGCCGCGCAAGATGAACGTGTGTTTGCGGCGAGCGAGAGTGATCTGCGAGTGCCGGCAGGTGTTGGAACGCCTGCCGATCAATGGGAGTTGCGCGGGCCGCGACCGGCCTTGTGGCAATTTTTTGGAGCGATGGTGATTGCCTTGCTAACGGTGGAATGGCGCCTGTACCAGCGACGTTGGATTAGTTAATTGAGTGACACGGCTGCGAAATTTGCGTTGGACAACCCCGCATGGCTGGCGGCCATCGCGATTGCGCCGCTTCTGTGGTTCTATTTCCGGCGTGGCCTGGTCTATCTGCCAGTCCGGCGGCAAGTGTGTTCGCTTATCGTTCGCTTCTTAATCGTGTTGGCTATCGCGGCCGGGCTTGCCGCGCCGAGGCTGCGATTGCGCAGTTCGCAGGTATTTGTCTTGGCGACTTACGACACAAGCCGGGGCATCGGTTTGCAAGCTCAGGAGCAAGGCGAGGCATTCCGCCAGGAGTTGCGCGAAGCTGCCGGGAGTATCGGCTTTGGCGAGTTATCGTTTCCCCACGAAGCGGAATGCGGGCCGGGTAACTTGGCCACGGCCGTCGCGTCAGCCCGGGCGATGATTCCCGCCGACCGGGTACCCCGAATGCTCATCATGACCGACGGGAATCGATTGGGAGAGGATTCATTGGCGGTGGCCGAGGGAGCCGGCTGCGCGATTGATGTCGTGCCTCTTGGCCCGCCGGAGCATGAGGTCTATGTCGCGGCCGTGGAAACGTCCGGCACGATTCGCCAAGGCGAGTCGTTCTTTGCGGATGTTGTCGTACAATCATTGCACAACGATATGGGGCGATTGATCCTTGGGATCGACGAAATCCAGCCCCTCGAACGCGAAGTGACGCTTGAGCCTGGGCAGAATCGGTTTCGGTTCCGCGGCCTCGCCGGCCCCGGGCCAACGGTGCGATTGTCGGCTCATATCGTTGGATGTCGCGACACGTTGCCGGAGAACAACACGGCGGCATCGATTGTGTACGTGCTGCCCCGACCGCGCGTTCTCCTGGTGGATTCACAACCGCGGCTTGCCGAGGCGCTGCGCGAAGCACTTGAGGCCAGCGAGGCATTTGAGGTGACACTGGGCCGGCCGGAGTCAATTCCCAAGCGGCTCGACCAACTGCTGGAGTATGATCTTGTGATCGTGTCCAATGTTCCGGCTGCGGGTCTTTCAAAGGACCAACTGACGGCCCTTCACCGGTATGTACACGATAATGGCGGCGGATTGATCGTGGTGGGCGGCAACCGGGCATTCACGGCCGGCGACTACGGTGGAACGCCCATTGAGACGATGTTGCCCGTCGAGGCGTACGTGAAGCCCGACAAGCCCAAGCCGACCCTTGCCATGTTGCTTGTGTTGGATCGATCGGGTTCCATGCAGGGGGCACCGATCGAATTGGCCAGGCAAGCGGCGCGGCAGGCCGTCGGCAAACTGGGGCCATTGGACCAGGTGGGCATCATTGCCTTCGAGGATCGGGTTCACTGGATCGTTCCGTTACAACCGTTTACTGATCCGGAGCAGGTGATCGACCGCATCGGCGCGATCACGGCCGGTGGTGGCACGAACATCGCTCCGGCCTTCGACCAGGCGCACCTTGCGCTACGCGGCGCCGTGGCGGACCGGAAGCACATCATCTTGCTCAGCGATGGAATATCGCATCCGGCCGATTTCCACACGATTGCACGGCGAATTGCCGAGGATGGCATCACGGTTTCAACCGTGGGAGTGGGCGATGAGGCGTCGGAACAGTTTCTAAGCGATATTGCCGATCTTGCCTCCGGGCAGGCCTATTTCTGCGCCAAGCCGGCCGACATGCCGAGTATTTTCGAGGCCGACGTGATCGCGGCAGGCAAACATGGGATTACCGAAGAACCATTCCAACCGGCCGTGGTAAGCCCTGCGCGGATGCTTGCAGGCTTCGATCCCGCCGCCGCGCCGCCACTGCTCGGCTATGTGGACACCCGGACAAAACCAGGAAGTCAGTTGGTCCTTACATCGCCGGCGGGCGATCCCCTATTGGCATGGTGGCGATACGGACGCGGCGTGAGCATGGCCTTCACATCGGACGTTCACAACCGTTGGGCGGCGGCGTGGCATCGCTGGCAAGGTTTTGGCCCGTTCTGGGTGAAGCTGGCCCGGCAGGCGGTCCGAGTTGACCCGTTGGGCCGGTTCCGTCCGGCAGTTGCGTTGCGAGGCGGCCGTGCCATGGTGGCCCTCGACGCCGTCGACCGCGAGGGCCGCTGGCTCAATGGGGCCGACGTGCGAATCTCCGTTCTTGGCCCCGGCGGGCGCCGCGTCGAGCCGGTGGCGTGCGAACTCATTGAGCCCGGTCGCTACGCTGCCA
Source organism: uncultured Planctomycetaceae bacterium (assembly GCA_964487655.1). Classification (GTDB taxonomy): domain Bacteria; phylum Planctomycetota; class Planctomycetia; order Pirellulales; family Thermoguttaceae; genus PWXP01. The sequence continues at coordinate 362 of CAZASB010000101.1, read as the reverse complement.
GCGTGCCTGCTGAAGTAGCCGGCGACTACCATGTTGAGTTCGCCGTGCGGAGCGAAGGCGAGCCGACATGCATGATTCGTCGTGGATTCGTGGTCGACTACCCGGATGAGCTGCGTATTAGGCCCGCCAACACGAAATTGTTACGACAGATTGCCCAGCGGAGCGGCGGCCGTTTTGCGCCGGCGGACGCTCTCCGGCCGGCGGAAACGAGTGTGCCGCGTACAGTCCTTCTATGGCCGTGGCTGTTTCTGGCCGCCATCGTGCTGTTCGTGCTTGACGTGAGGCTGAAGCGGGTCATCTCTGCCAACTAGCCCTGCCGGAACTTCGGCCACTTGGCAGCCCGTAAGAACGACCGCGTGCTG
>CAZASB010000100.1:0-14895 GCA_964487655.1 uncultured Planctomycetaceae bacterium | reverse complement strand
GAAGGCCGATGCTCTATCCGATTGAGCTACAGGGGCTTGTTCGTTAGGGCTCGCAAATGAATCACTGGCCGTTTTGTGCGGTCGCGGTACTGAAAACAGGTGGTGTCAGGCTGAAGGCCAAACACAAAAGAAGCCTAACATGGAGCGACCCTCTCGGCAAGGGGTCTCTTGGCCGGGTGGCGTGCATGTGAGTGAGTTCATTTAGCGCGGCCGCGCAGTCCCGTCAGGGGCCGGCGCGGCCTCACTTTTTCCAGCTCTTCCTCGCGGGTTGCGGCGTTCAGTTCGGCACCGAAGAGGGGCGGGGCCAGAAGGTCCGCCAGTAGGCTTCGTCCACAGTGTAAGGGTCGAGCGACTCGGCGGCTGGATCGAAGTCCGACTTCAGAATGCCGTAACGCTGCAATTCGCGAATGTAGGAAGGGCTCGGTTTCTCGGGCGTGCCGCCGTCCATGACGGCGTAGGTGCCGTTGGCCGCCGCGCCCGAGTCGAGCCAGAGGCGAATTAGTGTGGCTTCCTCTTTCGACACGACCACGTTGTTGTGGCTGCCGTCGATGCGAGTCATCAGCTTGCTGGCCGAACTGCCTGTGCTTCTGGGTGGTCGGTTGCCGTGGGCGTTACGGCCGTCGGCTACCTCGCCCATCCGCCGAACCAAGGCCACGTACGACGAGAACACCCGGCCTCGACCGTGTGATGGCATGCCCGGCGCGGCTTCCAGGCACAACTCGCCCTCGTGCTGTTTGGCGTTGTGGCAGCCGATGCAGTGTTTGTCGAGGATCGGCTGCACATGGCGGCGGAAGTCGACGATCTCGGGCATTCCTTCAATGGGAACAATTCGGCTGGCCGGGCGCTGGAGGGCCAGCAAGGTCGCGATGCCGGGGTTGGACGGCGTGGTGAGCCGCGGTTCGTGACAGCCGACGCAACCGGTGGTTTCGCCCGGCTGCACCGTAACGAAGCTGTGCATCTTCTTGACCGCCAAGTCATTCTCGTCCAGGGCGACGAAGAACAGGCTCCGCATGGCGGGAACTTCGAGGTAGGCCGAGCCGTCCGATTCGATCGGCACGACACCGAGAATGCGGTGAATAGAGAATGTACCCCACAGACTAATGCCGTCGAAGCCTGGGCTGTTGTGAAACGGCGCGGGCAACTGCTCCAGGACCATGAGCTTCTTGATCTCGCCCGGCGCAACTCCTTCCATGTTCCGACCGCGAGTGACGTCGGCCAGGACGAGCCGTCCGGTCGACTGCGCCGCGTCGGTGCGGGCAGGAATGCGCCGTTCGCGCTGGCGTGGACGGATCGGGCTCGGTTCGTGCAGTATCATCTGGGGCGAGTCGGTGGGGAGCCGATAGAGCAGTTCCGTCTTCCCTTCGAGGTCCATCATGTGAATTTCATTCGCCCGGGCGACCAGGAACCGGTCGGCTGTTACGGGGAATGGATCGCGCCAATCGCCGCCTGGATGGATGCGTCGGGCCGAGGGCTCGTGATCGGGGCCACTTCGCGGATCGATCACTGTCACGAACCCCTGGTGCTCGCGGCGTCCATGGCCCGGCGAAAAGATCGCGACGACCTGGCCCGTGTCGGGTATCGGCTTGGCGTCCAGCATGGCCACGGCACCTGGCACGTTGTCGTACCGAACCTCCCTGCCCACGCGCTGCGCCACGTTATGCGACATGCCGATTGGGCGCATGTTGCCGAAGAAGGCCATCTGGCCGGTGCCGTCGGCGTTGATCGTCCATAGGTGATGGTAGCAGAGCTGGCTCCGTTCGACGTATTCCCAACGCGTGTACAGAATGCGCCCGTCGGGCATCACGGCAGGCGTGTTCTCGGTAACCACGTTGCTGCTGAGCATTTCAATGTTGCCGCCGTCCGCATCGCACCGGTAGAGGATGGCCACGGGCACCTTCCAGCACAGCACCCAGCGATTGCATCGCGACGAGCAGAAGACAATCGATCCGTCAGGCATGTAGGTCGGCTCGATATCGTCGAACGGCCCGTCGGTCAACTGGCGCAACCCCGTGCCATCCACGTTGATTTCGTGCAGGTGGTAATACTCGCTGCCGCCCTTGCGATACGAAAAAAGCACTTTCTCGCCGTCGTAGTGAACTTGCGGATCGCGAACGCCGCCGTCCGGATCGTCGAGCAGCGTGGTCACTTTGGACGTACGCAGGTTCAGTCGCCGCAGGGAACCGCCACCTTGTGAATAGACCTTCTGCTCCGTGTCGAAGCAGTAGTAGCCGAAGTTGGCGTAATAGTGCCCATCGGGTCCGAAAGACCGTACGGCGAAAACCACGTCGGCCTGATCCGTTTCGGTCGCCATGACGCTTGGGAGCGCGATCAAACTCACAGGGATCGCAACCGCGGCTACAACCGCACACGGAAGGCGGCAGAAGGAATATGCCAGCATGGCGACCTCGGCAAGACGGGGAGTTGGAGGCGGGAAATACGTTTATCATCTTAATTCTGGTTCAGGGCGTTGGTCAAGTCCACCGGGCGTGGCACGCCGGTTCCATTGACCGAGCGAGCGACCAGCGGGATAATGGGGCTCTCGCTGTACCGCCAACCAAGCCAAAAGAGCAACTTCGCATGAAATGCAACGCCCAATCCAATTCTGGAGACATACGTGAACGTCTGGCACTCGCCACGATTCACCCAAGACATACAGAGAACGCAACAAGAGCCCACTCCGCCGCCGATTGCCATACCGTCAACGCGTGGGCCGCTGGTCGGCAGGTGATCCTAGCGATTGTCTTGTTGTCGGCATCTTCCGAGGCGGCTGACTGGCCGATGTACCGGGCCGATGCCGCACGCAGCGGCTATTCGCCCGAGCCGCTGCCCGCCCGATTGGAGTTGCGCTGGACTCACGCAACACCGGCACCGTGCCCGGCCTGGCCGAGTTCGATGCGTATTACCTGCGATTTCGCTCCGCAAGCGATTATTGTCGGGGAAACCATCGTGTTTGGCAGTACGGCGGACGACCGCGTTACGGCTTTGGATGCCGCAACGGGCGAACCACGATGGACTTTCTTCACCGGTGGTCCGATTCGTTTTGCGCCGGCGGCATGGCGGGATCGGGTATTCGTGGCAAGCGACGACGGGTTCCTGTATGCCTTGTCGCTGGCGGATGGGCAAGTGCTGTGGCGGCATCGCGGCGGTCCGAACGGACGGATGTTCCTGGGCAACGAGCGACTAATTTCGCGTTGGCCGGCGCGTGGCGGGCCCGTGGTGTTCGGAGATGCAGTCTATTACGCGGCTGGCATTTGGCCCAGTGAAGGCGTGTATCTGCACGCCCTCGATGCGGCGACGGGCGACGTTCGATGGACGAACGATCGAACGGGCCAACTGTACATGCCGCAACCTCACCCGGGCGCCAACGCGCACAGCGGGGTTGCTCCGCAAGGTTACCTGGTGGCAAGCTCCGAGCGGCTATTCGTACCCACCGGCCGCGCGGTTCCCGCCGCGTATCGGTTAAGCGACGGCGAATTGGAGTACTACCATCTGCAAGATCAGGGGTCCATGGGCGGCGCCCGGACGCTGCTGGCAGGCGACTATGTGGTCAACGGCGGTTGTCTTATCGAGGGCGCAACCGGAGCGCTGGCCGCACGCGCGGGACGCGGGGTACTCGGTGCATTGCCCGACGGTTTGCTGCGGGTTACCGGGAGCACGCTGCTGGCGTATCGCTGGGCAGACATCAAGACGACCGATCGGAGAGGGCAGCCGGCGCACTATCGTGGGCTGCAACAGGTCGCCGAAGTCGCCTTGGCCGACATGCCCGACGACGTGCGCCGCGCGGAAGTTGCCGTGGAGAAGCTTCCGGGTTTGCAAAATCTGTTTCATACGTCGGTCTTGTTCAAGGGCGCTGACGAATCGGTCAGCCGGCAAACAGGCCTGGAACGTGTTTTGGCGCAGGCTCGTCCGGATGTCGAGCAACTCGGCGCGGACGTGGCGCCGTTCCTCGCCACCGCTTACGAGCGAACCAACGAGGTCATTGCCGCCGGAACGGAAGCGGTGTGTGGCTCCGCCGGGCAGGTGTCGGTCGTGGACATGGCTCGCGGCGAGGTCCGTTGGTCGCATGGGGTCGAGGGCGAGGCGGTCGGGCTGGCGGCCGCGAACGGGCTGCTGGTGGTCTCCAGCACCAACGGTACGATCTACTGCTTTGCCGCGCCTGTGGCGGGGGCATCCGCAGCGGTCGCCGATGCCAATCTGCCCGGAGACATTGAGTCGGAAAAGGGGCCGGCATCGAGCGTAAACTGGTCCCAAGCCGCCACGGAGATTCTCGAAAAGACGAGACTTCGCGAAGGGATTTGCATGGACCTCGGTTGCGGCGGCGGAGAGCTTGCCTTGGAGCTGATCCATCGTTCCGAGCTGTATGTGATCGGAATCGAGAATGATCCAAGCAAGGTGGCATTGGCCAGGGAGCGGCTTCATACCGCAGGCGTATACGGTACGCGAGCAAGCGTTCACTTGGCCAGTCTCTCCGAAACGGGTTGTCCGCGATACATGGCGAACCTTCTCGTGTCGTCGCGACGATTGGCGGATGGAGCCGCCGAGTTGAACCAGAAAGAGATCCAGCGTTTGCAGCGCCCGTTTGGCGGATGTGTCTGTCTGGGAGGCGCGGGTGAACTGGTGGTGGACCGGCGCGGGCCGCTTGATGGAGCAGGCGAGTGGACGCACCAGAACGCCGACGCGGCCAACACGCTCTGTTCGGCGGACGAACTGGTTCGCGGAGAGTTGGAGTCAGCATGGTTTCACGACGGCGTCCTGGAGATTCCGGACCGGCACGCGCAGGGGCCGGCCCCGCTGTTCAGCCGGGGTTATCTGGTAGTGGCAGGCGTCCACGGCATCTGCGCGTTGGACGCCTACAACGGGCGCCCATGCTGGGTCTACCCGATCCCCGGGCTTCTCGAAGACTACGACGGGGTGCATCACGACGTTGGCGTGGGCGACACGGGCAGCAGCTTCTGCCTGAGCGACGACGCGGCATTCGTGCGAATCAAGAACCGGTGCCTGAAGATCGATCTGGCAACCGGCCAGAAAGTCGCCGAGTTTTCCACGCCGGTGAACGCCGAGGCGGCGAATCGAGCCTGGGGGTTCGTGGCGCACGCGGATGGGCTGCTGTTCGGGTCCGTGTTGAACGACGAACACACGGTCAGCCCTCGCTATCCTGGTATTGCGCTGCGCACCGAGTCGGTGTTATTCTTTGCCGTGGACGCGGCGACTGGGGAGATGAAGTGGCAGTACCGTCCCCGGCACTCGATACGCAACAACGCGATTGCCATCGCCAACGGCCGGGTCTACCTGATCGACCGGTCGATCGCCCTGGCTGATCGAATTACCGAATTGCCGCCGAACAGGAAGCACCGTCCGCTGTTGAAGCCGGGCGAACACCCGAGTGGAACCCTGCTGGCGCTCGATGCCGGCAACGGCAAGGCAATCTGGCAGACCAATGACGACGTGTTCGGGACGCAGTTGGCCGTGAGTGCCGAGCACGGCCTCCTGTTGATGTACTACCAGGGCGTCAAGCACAACTTCTTCAAACTACCGTCGGAGATTGGCGGTCGCATGGCGGCTTTCAAAACGGCGTCCGGCGCGCGTTGCTGGGATATCGCCGCTGAGTACAAGACACGGCCGATCATCAACAGTGACGTCATCTATGCCGAAGGCGGCGCGTGGCGACTCGCCACGGGCGAGCCCGTGCCGTGGACCTTCGAGCGATCCTACGGCTGTGGGCAGATTGCCGGAAGTTCCCACATGCTGCTGTTCCGATCCGCCACGCTCGGCTACCTGGACCTCACGCGCGACGTTGGCACGGAGAACTACGGCGGCATCCGCTCCGGCTGCTGGTTCAATGCCATTCCAGCCGGCGGGTTGGTCCTGGTTCCCGACGCTTCCTTCAAATGTGCGTGCAGTTACCAAATGCAGGCGTGGGTCGCCCTGCAGCCGCGGGAGTCGCGGTGAGGGCTCGCGGCAAATAGCTGGCCGGTTTTGACGCGGCCGAATGAGCACAAGCAGGGCAACCAGCACGTCCCAGAGCAGGACTGCCTGCGTTCCCTTGACCGGCCAGTTCCTACCGGCTACCCTTGAGTTCCGTGGGAAATCACAATTCGTATCGCTCACTGGATGGAATAAACCGACCTCGAAAGGACCACTTACCATGCCGAGAATGAACGCGTTTCTCCTGGGGACGACCGTTGGGACCCTCAGGGGCGTCATGACGATCCTCGTGTTGGTTCCAATGGCGACGATGTTCTTCGTGGTGGACCTTTCTGCCGCTCCCTCAACCGTCGAACGGCTCTCGGGCGATGACTACGTCGTACGCGACGACAATGGCAATTGGGGCGGCACGACCGCCGGGATAACGCACCAGCGTGGCCCCGATTACCAGGCCAAGAAGGTCCTCGACCTGACTGCGGTGCCCGAGCCCCTCTGGGAGGCCGCCCGCGAGGTCCGACTTTCGGTCTACTTCACCGTCCGGGACTATTCCCGAGTCGAGTTGCCGGTCCCCAACGGGCTGGACGAGGCCTTTGAAATCGTCGTCAACGGAAAGCCGCACCGTGTTGCAACCGATGCAGGCGTGCCGGTCTACGACGAAGGCCAGTCGGGCGCGACCGGCTTCCGTTGGCACGACTTTGCCCTGCCGAAGGACCAGTTCGTCCGTGGCGCCAACGAGATCGTCTTTCGCCTGGTTGCTGAGGGAAAGGGCCGGACGGATGACTACCTTTACCTCGGCATCGACAACACCGTGCCGACGGCGAACAGTTGGGTCCGGTTCGGCAAGGCGGGCGACTGGCAGCAGGACAAACTCACGGCTACCGGCGGCAAGGGCGAGTACATGGTGCGGCTCTACCTGCTCACCGGGCCGCGCGAGGTCCAGGCGTCGTGGTCGCCCGAGGACGATCGCCGGGATGACCCGGCGGGCGTGATCCAGTATGCCGGTTCCCACTCCGGCGCCATGCGGATGGAATGGAACGCAAATCACTTCGACCGACTCGCCCCCGTCAGTCTTGTCCTGGAAACCGCCGATGACCAATCGGTGGCATTCCACTGGCTCGACGAACAGGGAGAGACAGTCCTTCCACCAATTGTCGGCAAGGGGTCGCGATGGAAGACGACGCTGAGCGCCAATCGCACGTCGAATCCCCGAGGCATTCAGTTGGACAAGTCGGCGAGGCTGACTCGCCTGACCATTCAGGGGAGCAAGAGTCACCATCCCGCTGCGCAACAAATCGACATGGCCCCCAAGATCGAGCCGCCCGCGGGGCAACTCATTCAGCGGGAGCCGTCGTGCCGGATCGAGGGTGACATCGTCGTACTGGCCAACGAGAACCTGCGGTGCCGATTCGAGCGAATCGACGGCAAGCTAAGACTGGTGTCGCTCTACAACGAGATCACGGCCTCCGAAATGGTCCGCCGCTCCGACGATTGTGCGATCCTTCTGGTTGAAGTCGACGGCAAGCGCTACGCCGGGGCGAGGGACTTCGTTTGCCAGTCAATCGCGCCGGCCACCGAGCGGCAGGGATTCACGGCAGTCCTCTTCTGCGAGGAGACGGGGCTGGAAGGGAAGTTGTCCGTCTGGATCGACGACGCACTGCGGATGGGACTTATGATGACGAACCGCTCCACCTCGGAGGTTGAGTTCAAGACGGCCTTCCCGCATCTTTCTGGACTGGCAGTGTCCGACGACCCGGCCGACGATTACTACTTCTTCCCCTGGGGCGGCGGAATCATCGCCGACGCGCCGGCTTTGATCCGCCGCGGTTACGGCGATCACGAGGCCCTTTACCAGATGATGGTCCTGTTCAGCCCGGACCGGGGAGGCGGCTTGGCCGTCTGGTGTTCGGACGAGGACGGCCGCCACAAGATCCTGGCACTGCGAAAACATGTACCCGGCAGACAGGAGATCCACGGCGACGTCAACCACACTCCGACCACGAAGGAGTTTCAGTGGACCAACTCATTGGAGCAGGTTCCGGGAATCGGGCTGACCTACGAGTATCTCCGCCGCACCCGCGGGCCGGCGGGGAGTTTTGCGGTCAAGGACGTGGCGCTGAAGGCCCATGCAGGCGACTGGCGGAAGCCGATGCGGGAGTATGCCGACTGGTGCCACCGCGTCTGGAAGTTTCGCCCTTACCCGTCGAAGCTCAAGTCGGTCCACAACATGCTAGCCGCGGGTTGGGGCCGCAGCCCGCTCTACCGCGACGGCCAATATCGCACTGATTTCGTGCGGCCCGGTTGCGACGTGATCGAGTTGATGTCATGGTGGGAATGGTCGCCGCTGGGACCATTTGCCACCCCGCTCGACCAACTCGTGGAGAGAATCGGCGAGGCGGCGGCCAATCGCTGGCAAAGCTACATCCTGCCCGACCCCGTGACCGGCAAAATGATGTTCTCAAATAACCCGGGCGATTACGACGGCTACAACGAGCGGTGGGGCGGCCTGCCGGCGCTGCGCAAGGCGATCGAAACCTACCACGGCATGGGGGCACTGGTAACGCTTTACACCGATCCGTTCCGGGCCGATTACAACACGGAGTTCGGCCGCAAGTGGGGCGAAATCTGGGGCGTCGTTGGGGCCAACGGTCGGCACCAGACCCACTACGAAGCATGGAACCCGTGCCTTGACGTAGCCGAATACCGCACCTGGGTTGCCAAGGCCATGGCACGAGTAATGCGAGACACCGGGGCCGACGGCATACGGCTTGATGAATATGGCCACCGAGGAGCTGCCTGTTTCAGCACGCTTCACAAGCACACCTACGCCGAGCGCGGCACCACGGAGTGGCAGCGGGCCGTCGCCGAGTCGGCGAAGCTCATCCGCGAAGCGATGGACGAGGTCCGCCCCGAGTCGGTCCTGACCACCGAGCACCCCGGCTACGACTGCCTCATGCAGTACATCGACGGCTGCATCACCTACGATCTCACCGTGCAGGCCAGCGTGCTGCGGCCGTTGGAGTGCAACCTCCAGCGTTTCTACTTTCCCGAGTGTAAGGCGTATGAGTTGGACCATCGCGGCGCCGACCGCAAGCATCGCAAGCGGTTCTGGAACGCCGTCGCTTCGTTCGGCAGTTACTATCCGGCCCACTACGACCGGATTCTCCGGGAGAACCAAGACCTGTTCGCCAGCCGGGAGTGCGAGCCGCTTATCGCGACGCTCGCCGATCATGTCTACGCGAACCGCTTTCGCCAGGGTGAGAAGACGATCTATGCCCTCTACAATGCCACCGGCCACTCTTTCGCCGGTCCCGTTCTATCAATCGACCTGGCCGACGGCGAGCATCTGTTCGACCTGCTTCGCGGCGCCGAAGCCGACTGCCGCCCGACCGCCGACGGTTTCATTCTCCATGCGTTCCTCGGTCAAGACGACGTCGCCTGCTTTGTTCGCTTGCCCAAACGACTGACCGTTGAGCGGGCGGGCGAGACGGTGCAGGTGAGTGTCGCCGGCGTCCAGGACGGCTGGCAGTTGAGCCTTTGCGGCGCCGACGGTCATCCTCTGGCAACGGAGCCGGCCGGTACCGGCGTCGTGTCCTTCCAACTCAGCCAATTGCCGCGGAACGCCGTCCCCGTCTACGCAAAGTTGTTTGCCGACGCGGAACTCATCGACGCGACGGCTCTCCCAGCCACCGTGCTGGGTAGCACTTGTCCTGGCACACTGTCTGACGGTTCGCGGCTACTCCCGCTCGATCTCGATGCCTTGCAGGATGGGCAACTGTTCGCGCGTCGGCTCGGCAGCCTTGGGAACAAACTCCACGGCGAGTTTCTCGCCTGCGTCGATTCCCTTGAACTCCTTGACAACGGCCCGGTTTTTGCCGCCGGCTTCCTTGAAGACATCGAAGTCCTCGGCCACGATTTTATCCTGGAGCTTGATATCGAAGACTCGTTCCCCGGCGGCGTCGTGATCTAGTTCGGCAAAGGCCAATCGGACGGTGTACCTCGCGGTTCCTTGGCCTGGTTCCGAGAGGGGAACGACACACTGCTTCAGACCGCAAGTGCCCGACTGGAAGAGCCAAGGCGCGTCGGTTCCATCGATAGCCAGTTTCGCCGGATCGTGCCTGAAATATCGCCAAGTTGGGAAGAACGTCAGGCCGACCTCGAAGTCCAGGACCAGCGAGCCCTTGGGCCGGGGGTAGCCGAGCCATAGCGCCCCGGACACGTCCTTGCGGTCGCCCGCGGCGCCGATGTTCAGCGACAATCGCTTCACTGGCGTCATGGGCCCGGGCTGACTAAAGTAAGCCCATTGCCGGTCCTCGTCCTTATGCTGAAACGTGATGCTGCACATATTGGGGAAAGGACACATGCAACCGGAACTGGCCTCGGGGATCATGAGCAGACCATTGGCAGGAATGAAGTTAATCCAACATCCCGGCCGCTGCGAGCCGAAGTGCTGGGTGCCGAAATCGTCGACCAGGTCGTACCATGCCGTCGTGTAGGAACGGAAAAGTAGGGTATGAGGCGATGCGGCCGGGCATCCGCAGTGGTGCCCGGGCCGGGCGAATTGCCACGCTTCCTCTCGGCCGGTTACCGGATGGATACGCGTTTGCTGCTTGCCTGTCCGCAAATCGTACGCCCAAGGTTCGGCGTGCAGCGTGTCGCCAATGACGACGGGCCGAACGCGGTAGCCAATCGGTTTCTTCCATAGGAGTTCCCCGTCCTTTCCGGACAAGGCGACGACTCGCCGCGATTCGAACTGTCCGGCGAAGAACTCGCTCCAGTAGTGGCCGTCGAGGAACACGCCGAAGAGCACCAGAACGTCATTGTGGTAGATGGCGCCCAGCGAGCACCAGTGTGATCCGCCGACCGCGCCGGTTACCTCGGCCGCCTTCTCCCACGATTTCTGCCCGTTGGCCGCGTCGAGGGCGACAATCCGATACACGGCGGCGTCCTTAAGCGTTTCCCCAATCTTGGCTCGGTCCTCCGGACTCATGCGGCGTGCAGCTTGGGCCTGCTCTTCAAGCACTTCCTTGCGTAGCTGTTCGCTGACATCACTAATGGCGAGGAAGAGTTTGCCATCGCCGATGGCGATCGCCCCCTGGCCAATGCCCTTGTCTTCGTATTTCCAGCGAAGTTGGCCGTCAGCCAGGTTGAGCGCGAAGACACAGTCGGCCACGCGGCCTTGTGCCGTGCGGGAACCGTAGAGTAAGTCGCCGACCACGGCCACGTAGCCCCATCGTCGCGGTTGGCCGTCGTCGGCCGGAGGCAGTTTGTAGACAAGCCTCGTCTCGCCGGTGGCCGCGTCCAGGCGAACACACGTGTCATCGATCGCCACGAACAGGCTGTCATCGTTGACGGCCGAGTTGCCGGCGTCGTGGGTTACGGTAACGCGTAACGCGCCGCGGATTCTTCGTTCCCAGAGCTTCATGCCGTTGTAGGCGTCGTAGGCCAAGATGCTGTTCTCGGCCTCGCCCACGCGTTTGCCCAGGCCCTCGCCCTGGATAAACATGCGGCCATTGATTGCAAGCGGGGCGGCCGCTCGGAGGTGCCGTTCGGCCATTTCGTGTGGTCCGGGGCCGCCGTACCACAACACACCAAGCGGGCAGCGAACGAGTTGGTCGTCGCTGCACGCCGTGTTGCCCGGCTCGGCGTATTGGTGGGTCCAACTCCCAGCGCCGGGCAGCGCGCCGCGGCTGAATGTGAGCCAGGTTCCATCCTCTTCAATGATGCGGCCCTGGTCGATTCCCGCCTTGGCCAGCCACTGCTCCATCGCGGTTTTCTCAATGGGCTTGCCTTTCCCCTCGGCCACCGCCGGTCGGCCGATCCAGATGGTTCCGCCCACTGGCTTGGTCATTCGGAATACTTCTTCCGCGCCACCGGGCATCTCACCGGAAAGCAGGGCGGTTTCCGAAACGACCAAGTTGGCGAAGTAGTCTGAGAAGGGAACGTCAGAGAGATCGGCATGTTCGATGGTCACGCGGGTGCCGAGGAGCCCCGCGGTATCGAGCGCCCGCCTCGCCGCATGGACCTTTTCCAGGTCGGGTTCCACGCCGCAAATCGTCAGTTCGGTCCGCTTCGCCAACTCGAAGGCAAGCCGGCCCGTGCCGCAGCCATGCACTAGGCAGTATCCCTGCCGAATGCCGGTCGCCTGCACGATCCGCTCGGCAGCCGCCTCGAACACCGGCGTCATTTCGTCCGGAGGAAAGGGCGACGATTCAATCGGTTGTTCGACCAGTCCGTGCGTCGCGCAATCAGCGGCGCCAAAGCAGTAGATCGAGCCGGTATTGGAGCTGACGAAAAGACGTCCCTCGGCAACCGCCAGACCGCGAGCCTTCCCCTCGATCGTTGCCGTCCAGAGCGACTTGCCCGAGTTGGCGTCGAAGGCCACCACTTTGCCATCGCCGCCGGCAAATAAAACGTTGCCGGCAAGGACGAGCGATTCCGTGCAATCGCAGAACACCCGCCACGACTCTCCAGCGGCCATATCGGCCTCGGCCTTCTTGAGATTCTCGTTCAAGATGCCCATCTCGTCCTGGAGCTTCTCGAGTTCCTCTTTCGGTCCCCGCCTTGCCTGCTGAATGCGACCGTTTAGACCGCGCTGCTGATCGAGCAGGCTCTTTCGCCGAAGGCTGGCGTCGCCGTACTTCTCACGGTCCACGGCGAACAACTCGGCCCCGGTGGCCGAGTAGAACATCTTTGGGGTAATAATGAGCGATTCACCCCAGAACCAAGAAGACCGCGAACGATACGATGCCTCGTCGAAACCAATCATCTGCTGTGTACCGGTGAACAATTGGTTGTCGGCAAGCACGGTGTTCGTTCCGCCAATGATATGCTCAATGTAGGTCTCATACAGTAAATGCCCCTTCTCTCGATCGAACGCCGCGGGCGAGACCCGGCCCAGTGGCGCAAATAGGCGGCTCTCGGAGGCCAGCAAGTAGCCCTGTGGCGAAATGCGGCTTTGGGGGGCAGCGCCACAGGTGTCATTACACCAGACCAGCGTCCCATCCTCGGCGTTGACCGCGTACATGTAGACACCCTCGGCGGGGAAAATACCTGCACCGAAGTACGCAACGCCGTCATCCACGAGCACGCCGGTGCGCACGGGCCAAAGAGAAATCATCTTATCGCTTCCAAGCACTCTGCGAGCCGTCGGCGCTGCCTGGATTTTCCACCGCGTGCTTCCGTCGCTCGCGTGGAGACAGTAGACGGCGCCGTCGTCGGAACCGACATACACATTGTCATTCCACAGAGCCGGCGCAAGCCGCACGGGACCGCCGGTAGACACGCGCCAACGCGGTGTCCCTGTCTGGGCATCCAAGGACATTACACTGCCGTCGGCCGAAGAGCCGAAGTACACCGAACCGCCGGACACCGCCACGTGGAAGGCATCATCGAAATGGACACGGCGTCCCTCGACGTACCCATACCACCCACCGACGGGCCGTGGATTCGGCTCGCCCCACGCCATGTCGGGAGCATATCGCGGCTGAAATACCCAGCATTCCTTCAGCGGTAGCTTCACGCTTTCGTCGGTTACCGCGCTCCGTGCATTGTCATGCCGATAGGTGGCCCAATTCCCCGCTGATGGAGAGGGCGCATTTGCTACGATGAAGATCGCGGCAAGTACCAGCCAGCTTGTACCAGCCAGCGGAAAGGCCACTCGTCGCATTGTTGAAGACGCCGTGCGGATGTTCATGGTCAAATCCTTCCATGCAAAGGGATTGAGGAACCTCGTACGCGCTGTCGAGTATTATTTCTTCCGTCTCGCTCACGTACTCGCATAGGCTACCACAGCGCTACTCTCGTGTCTACCTGCGTTCTTCGTGGTAATCAGTCCGAACGCCCATTTCCTCGCGGAGAGCCCGACAGGGCTACATGTGCAGCTCGACGATATCCTTGTCGTGCAATATGTAGTCGCCCTTAACCTGCGTGCCGTCATGAACGGCACTGCCCCAGACGCGGGCGAACTTAAGTCCTTCGACGTAATCCTTGTGAACTTGGCCGGCCATTTCCAGCAAGGTGCTGTCGCGTCGCACTGTAAAGGGGCGTTCGAGATCGGGTTCCTTCGATGTTGGGAGCTTGGTGTATACGCGCACCACGTCCATGGCCGCATAGATGGCGTTGCGCAGATCTTCCAGCCCCTCGCCATGCGCCGCCGAAACGCGGTACTCGGGAAAGTCGAGGGGGCACAGTTCCTGAAATAGCTCAAGCCGCAGCGGCGCGTCGGAAACGTCGATTTTGTTGGCTACAAGGAATGTTTGTGTATAGGAGAGCCCGACGTCCTGGTCGTCTAAGTACGAGTTCGCCGCCAAGCGTGTCTTGGTTTGCGCAAGGCGGTCCACGACCTCATGGCATTGTTCGATACCCTCGTCGTTGCCCAGGTCGACGACCAACAGGGCCAAGTCGGCGGCTCGAGTCAACCCGTGGAGATGTGCATCCATGTAATCCGCGGTAATTGGCGGTGTATCGATGAGCTGTACCGCCACGTCTTCCCAGGGCATCATGGCCGGAGCGGGCGCCGTGGTAGTGAATGGGTAGGGAGCGACCTCTGGCGATGCGTTTGTCAAGCTTGTCACGAGTTGGCTCTTGCCGGCGTTCGGGCCACCCAGCAGAATGGCGGTCCCCGCGCCTTGACGCGGAATGCGCAATCCGCGAACCTTCTTGCCAGCCCCGGACTTCTCGGCCGAAAGCTCCTTCTTGGCCTTCGAAATCTTGGCTTTCAATTGGGCCTGGAGATGGTCGGTTCCCTTGTGTTTGGGAATCTCTTGGAGCATTACCTGCAGGCACCTCAGCTCTTCATCGAGCGAGATTGCCCGGCGGTATTCCTCCTCGGCCTTCAGGTACTGAGCGGTAAGATTGGCAGGCATTGTCCGATGGTCTCTATAACCGAGCACGGCGCGCTCAAGTTCGGCATCGCGACGCTATCCCGGATTATTCATGATAGGTAGGGTGGGTCAAACAAGCCGCTTCTTT
>CAZASB010000099.1:0-15001 GCA_964487655.1 uncultured Planctomycetaceae bacterium | reverse complement strand
TTCATGTCCGGGAGTTTCACGACTCGGAGAGTCGTGCGACGATTCACGGTCAAGCGGAAGCGGAAGGGCGCAAGCCCTCCGGTCCTAGCGCGTGAGTGGAAGGGCGCAAGCCGTTGCAACGGGCGAACCGGACGGCTTGCGCCGTGCCGCTACTACGTTTTCGCGCGACCGCCGACGACGATTCGCGGTTGGATTCTGGAAAAGAGTGCCCGAAGAGGTGTCGGCAGAGGCCGAAAATGGATGAAAATGGGCCCCGCCGAAAGTTTTTTTCGTGCCGCAACTCCTTATGCAAACAAGGGTTACGCTACCCCCCCGAAACGCACGATTAGAATTGTAGTTGTGCTGGCTGTCGTTGCCAACACGGCGGTTTGGTCAGCCGTGCAAAAACTGCGAATTGTGGCCGCGTTGAGTATATCTTTCACACCGCCCGCCAGTAGACCCAAACCTGCATCTACTGCAGGATGCGCTGGATCAAACGCAAGGTAGTGGCCGCCACGATGCCATGTCGTAGCGGGAACTCGTGCGCGCGCGGCTGGCCACGTTGAACATGTAAGCCGTCCGCGATGATATGAGCTCCTTCTTGGAACGGCCTCGGGATGCGACCTTACTCACCCGCGAAAACCTTGAGGGATTACTTTATTGATTCCTGCATAGTCAATGAGCGGTTCACAGCCGTTTTACCGGGGAAGCCGGGCTTCGCCCTCGTCCATTGGCTATGCAAGCCCCACTAGGATTGATATTGTGGCATCGGCTTGCTTGACCCGGCCAAGACGCGAAGATAGTATGCGTGTTCCGCGTCATTCCTTGACAGTTGTCCCTCCGAGGAGCCCTCCGATGAAGAGAATCTTGTTTTTGTTCTCCCTCGCCATCATGGCGTTCGCCTCGCTGGCGGTTTCGGTCTCCGTGGGCGAGGAGCCGGCGGTCAAATCGCCGCATGCCGACCATCACGTGGTGCTCATTTCACTCGACGGCTTTGCCGCGCGATCCTGGCACGATGAGTCGCTGCCGTTGCCCAACCTCCGCCGGCTCGCGCGCGAAGGCGTGGCCGCCGAGGCCATGACCGCGTCCAACCCATCGATCACGTGGATCAACCACACAACGCTCTCGACCGGCGTGACGCCGCGGCGCCACGGCGTGCTGTACAACGGCCTGCTCGTCCGACGCGGTCCCGACCAACCGCCCAAGATCGAGCCGTGGGTCGACAAGAGCCGCTTGGTGTTGGTCCCAACGATCTACGACCTGGCCTATCAGGCGGGCCTTACCACGGCCGAGGTCGATTGGGTGGCCATCACGCGCCCGGGCACGATCCACTGGAGCTTTGCCGAGATCGCCACGGCCGACGGCTTGGTGGAAAAGGAGATGATGGCCGCCGGACTGCTTCGTCCGGATCAAATCGGCTGGTTCTGGGGCCCCAATCGCAAAAACATGACTTGGATCGACACGACCTGGACCCAGGCCGCCCAGTTCATCTTCGAGAAGCACCACCCCAACCTGCTGATGTACCATCAGCTCAATACCGACGCGGTTCAGCACGCTTACGGTCCCGACACGAGGGCCAGCTACACGGCCTTGGCTTACTCCGATCGCTTGGTAGGCGATCTATTGGGCACGATCGACCGGAGCGGCCTGCGAGATCAGACCACGATTATCGTAGTCAGCGATCACGGGTTCAAGAAGGTCAGTAAGGTGATTTTCCCCAACGTACTGCTACGTCAGGACGGGCTGCTGACGGCTAGTGGCTCGGCTATCGAGCGGTGCGATTGCATGGCCATCGCCCAAGGAGGACTGGCGTTCGTCCACATTACCAACCCGGCTCGCAAGGCCGAGCTTCTGCCCGTGCTCAAGAAGCGGTTTGCCGCCGCGGAAGGCATTGCACGCGTGGTCGACGGCCATGACGGCCCGACGCTCGGCATGCCAACGCCGGAGGAGAACCAGGGCATGGGCGACCTGCTGCTGTTCGCCAAGGACGGGTATGCGTTCCAGGACCGAGTGGCCGGCGACGAGGCCGTGGCGGTCTCGCATAACTATCTCGGCACGCACGGCTACCCGGCCAGCGACCCCGACATCGACTGCATCTTCATCGCCCAAGGTCGCGGCGTCAAGCGTGGCGCGTCGCTCGGCCGAATCGCCAACCTCGACGTCGCCCCCACCATCGCCCATCTGTTCGGTCTCCAGATTCCCAACGCGGAGGGGCGCGTACTGGAGGAGATTCTGGAGGAGAAGTAGCGCATGACTCGGAAGGGCTCGTTCCCTATCCTCACCCCTCACGGCACCGGCCGGCCACAGAAGGCGCTCAGGACGCGGACGCGGTGGACCAGGTAGGCAACAATCGAGCCGAGCACAACCAGCGACACGGCAAAGGCCATGTGCCGGTCGACGCCCGTGTCGATACCCGCGCGCAACTCCGGCCGCCAGAAGTAGAAATCGACAATCAGCACGCCGTACGACACAAGCGACAGTAGCGTGATGAACC
Organism: uncultured Planctomycetaceae bacterium; assembly: GCA_964487655.1. Taxonomy (GTDB): domain Bacteria; phylum Planctomycetota; class Planctomycetia; order Pirellulales; family Thermoguttaceae; genus PWXP01. The sequence goes on along the minus strand of CAZASB010000099.1, from coordinate 12,528 downwards.
ATACGAACCGCACGCGAAACCATAATCCCGAGGCCGCGATGATCAGCGGATAGCCCAGCACCAGCGGGCTCATGGCGCCGTTGGCCAGCAGCAGGGCGGCGAGCAGCAGCGCCGAGTCGAGCGTGCCCCACACAAAACGGGCCGGAACGGAAATCCACCCGTCGCTTCCAAGCATGCGCTGACACACAATCGATCCGGCAGCCCAGGCCAAGACCAGGGCCATCATCTTCCAGTGGAAATCCCAAGGCGTCATGCCGCCGTGATAGTTGATCAGTTCAATCAGACCAAATAGCCCCAGCCCACCCAATCGCGAGGCCAAGGCCGGTTCGCGACGCGCCCAGCTTTGCAGCCGATGCACCGGCCCCGGCGGCCGGACCGCAAGCGGTTCACAACGCCCAAACCGTTCCAGGTCGTCCGCCAGCTCGGCGGCTGATTGGTATCGACCTTCCGGCGCCTTCGCCAGGCATCGGAGGCATATCAATTCCAGTCCACGCGGGACGCGGGGGTTCAAATGCCGAGGAAGCGCCGGGTCGTGGCTTAGCACCTGCATGACCGTGTCGAGCGGGTTCTCCTCGTGGAACGGTGGCCGACCGGTCAGCAGTTCGTACATCACGGCGCCGAGGCTGTATACGTCCGCCTCCGGCCCGAGTTCCACATGACAGCCGGAAGCCTGCTCCGGCGACATGTAGCTGGGCGTGCCGGCGATGATGCCGCTTGCGGTCCGCTGGGAATCGTCGGCCAGTGCCTTCGCCAGCCCAAAATCAGTCACGCGCGGCTGATCGTCCACGTCCATCAGGATGTTCGACGGCTTCAGGTCGCGGTGCAAAATGCCATGTCGGTGCAAGTGGTCAACCGCGCGCGCCACGGCAATCATCAGCCGCACGGCGCGATCAAACTCAATCGGGCCGTCCGCGACGTGCTCAGCGAGACTCTTGCCTTCGACGTATTCCATGGCGAAGAAATGCTGCCCGTGGAGCTGGCCCACCTCATGCACGTGGACGATACCTGCATGTTCGAGCCGCGCGGCGGCCTTGGCCTCGGCATGGAATCGTCGCACATGGTCCGGCGCGGCAAGCTGTCCGGCGAGGATCATCTTGACGGCCACCAGTCGATCGAGCCCCTTCTGCCGTGCCTTGTAGACCACGCCCATGCCGCCGCGCCCGATCTCCTCGATCAGTTCATACTGCCCGAACTCGGCTGGCAACTCACTCAGGCCGGACGTCGGCGTCGCGCCGGCGGCACGGGCCTCGGCCGGATCCACGGTGGCATCGTTCGGGGCCATGCCTTCGAGCGCATCGAGACAATTGAGCGCGGAGGCCAGGTCGGGCCGTGCCCTAAGAATCGCGCCCCGATCCGGCCGCTCGCCTACGTGCAACCTCGAAAGGTAGCCGTCCAGCAACTCCATCGCCTGCGGATCATCGGGGAAATCGGTCATGGGCGCGTGACTGTTCCTACACCATGTCGTACGGACGCTGTTTCACCGGCTCCCGCTTCCGACACAGTCGCCTTGCCAACCAAACACCGAGAGAAGCGCTGAGGATGGAACCCGGAGGGCCGGCGATAATTCCCAACCCATAGCCGAGACTGAATCCGGTCAGGGTACATAGCGGTCTGTCATGAATAGTAAGGTAGCACCACACACCACAAGCGATACTCACAACCCCATACAAAAATATCACACCAAGATGGAGATCCCATTCGGCGACCGTCGCAACCCAGAGAGCGGCCGCGACGAACAACACAAGCGGCACGATACGCAGAACCAGCCAACTTCCCGTTGCCAAGACAACCCCCACCCAGAAGCAAACCAAACCGTAGGCAAGCGCCACCAGCATCGAGTAGGGATCTGCCGGCGTTCCTAGAACCGAAGTCACCGCGGCTATGACAAGCCATATCCAAAGCGGCCAAAGCCACGCAGGCTTGCCGGCGCGATCACGATTGGAATCCGGCGCAGCGCGCCGACGGGAAGGTTGTTCTGACATGCTTGGGCTCTGGCAAATCCCCATCAGATTGTGTGTTGCACGGAATGAAGCGTATCATGACTCGCCGGGACGAGCAAGTACCGGAAGGGTTTGGGTGGGTCTCGTTCCTCGACCCACCCTACTTCTCTGTTAACGACACGTTTGATGACACGTTTCTGTTCCGTCTGCCCCTAGACGGCACGCCTTTCGATGACCGATGGGCAAGGCAACGTGCGTTTCCGGCGGTTCATGGGGTACTCTTCCTCGCATGCCTCCAGGGTGTGACGGCAAGCGGATCAGGGCGGCTTGCATGGACCAGCCAAAGGGAAGTGCGCCACATGCGGCATTCTCAGGTGCTATCGCTTCCGCCAACCGTACAGGGTACAATCAAGACATCAGGCGTTTACTGGAGGTGTTGGGTTATGAAGACGACGCATGAATACCGAGACTACATCTTCACGGTCACCTATGCTCCCAAGGATCCGGCGTACGTCGTGGCATTCCCTGACTTCCCTGACATCATTACAAGCGGTTGCACCCTCACCGATGCATTCCATAATGCATGCGAAGCACTCGACTTGCATTTGGAAACCCTGCAAAAGCTTGGCAAACATCCGCCAAAGGCAAAGCATCGACTTCTGGTCGAGGAAGTGAAGCAATAGCCCAAAGTGTTCCTCGAGGGTCTTTGGTCACTTTCACTAGCGTTCATCCAGAGGGCAGGCTGCAAGATCGAGGGCGGCTCGATGGGTCATGCCGCAACTGGAGCCGACTCCGTCAGACACGGCCCTGCACCGCTGAGGAAGAACGCGGCATGCTTTGCTTTCGAAGGAAAAGCCTTGCGATACTGCGCGGCCCACGCGGCCAGGAATGGCTCCGTAGCGGAGTCATTGATCAGGGCCCAAACACTGCCGCCAAAACCGGCCCCGAACGCCGAGGCGGCCGCCGCCCCGCACTCCCGAGCCGATCGGGCAAGGTGGATCGTTTGCGGAACCTGATTCTCCAGTAGACGCTCCGCCCCGGATTGCGACTCGTCCACCAGTTGGCCGAACCGGTCCAGCCGGCCTTCGGCCATCGCCTCCGCGGCGGCTGGGATGATGCGTTCACTTTCGCCAAGAAAATGCTCCAGCCGGCGCAATAGGGCGACCGAGTCGAATCCGGCGCGAGGTTGGCGGGCAACGATGTCGCGCAGCCGATCGACAGCATCCGGCGCACTGCGAACGACGTCGGCCAAACATGCTTCATGACCGCCAGAGTCCGCCTGCCACAACTCGACCAGCGCAGTGACCAACCGAGACGCGCGGTTGTACTTGTCCATGGCGGCGCCGGTCTTCTCGGCCAGCACGCCGCAGTAGGCCACGGCAAAGCAGAAACCGGGCGGCATGAGAAGAATGCGTTCCTGCCGCGTGGGGCAGAACGAATACTGCTGGAGGCGCCCGGCCCGGCAGCAGCAGATGGCCGTATGATCCTCGCTTCCGCCGAAGGTGCCCACGCCCCGGTCGCCTGTTAGCGTGCCGAAGCTCCGCCCGTTCTCGATGGTGGCCAGGTAGCCGGCCAGGTCCTCCGGGCCGCGGATCGCTTCCCGAGCCTCCGGCCGTTCCAAGAGCGAGTTCACGTGGTCAAGCACCTTGAACACGGCAATCATCATGGCGCTCGAACTGCTCATGCCCGAAGCCGGCGGCAGGTCGCTTACGAACGCCATATCGGCACCGCGCAGCGGACCGGGGAAGTTCCGGGCGACACGGCGAGCAACGGTCATGGAGTAGGCCGACCAGTCGCCCGGCGTACCGATTAGTTCCGCATTCAGTTCGAAGTCGGTTCGCCGCCCTTGCCGCACATCGATGACCGACATGCGGTCATCGTCGCGCGGTCTTGCCGCCACGCAAAATCCGCGTTCCACGGCCGCCAGCAGGCTTCGCCCGCCTGCATAGTCGGTGTGCTTTCCAAGCACCTCGATTCGACCGGGCACGAAGACCATATAGGGCAGTCCGTCTTCCACCGCGTCACCCGGCATCGCATCCAGCGCCCGGCGGAACAGCTTGCACTTGGCGTCGGCGGCCCGCGCGGTCATGCCTGCGGTACGCAATTGGCCGACGAACACCTCGGCAGCCGCCATGGCCGGACCACGGTGCAAACTCATAGGTTCACCTCCTTGCCGGCCAACAGGGCCGAAATTGGGGCCACGTCCGCTCGGCTGGACAGGTCCAACACGGGCGCATTGCACCGCACAATCTCGTAGCGCTGGCCAAGCCGGTCGATGGCATACTGCACCGCGTCGGTGATCTCCAGTTCGCCGCGTGGCGACGGACCGATGGACCGGCATGCGTCGAAAATGATCGGCCCAAACCGCCAGCAGTTCATGCTGACGCCAAGCGGCTTGGGTAGGCGAGCGAGTGTTTCCGCGTCGGGCTTCTCGATAATGCGTCGCAGGCAGTTCGCCTCATCGGCCTCCACCACGGCAAACTTGCGCAATCGGTCGGCCGGAATGTTGCCGCCGGTCAGCATGGCGTCCTGGTCGAACACGGCTACCGCCGGTCCGCTCGTTTGCCGCAACCGCTGGAGTGCCACCAGCGGATAATGGTTGTCCGAATTGATCATCAAGAACGGCTCGCCTTGCGCGAACGACTCGGCTGCCAGCACGGCGTCCGCCGTACCGAGCGGCTGCCGCTGGATGGCGAAGTCGATGTGCAAGCGTGCCGCGCGCACGACCGAGTAGTAGTCTCGCAACTCCTGGTGTTCCGGACCGATCACCAGGCATACGTGCCGGTAGCCGGCGTCGGCCACGATCGTGAGCACATAGTCGAGAAATGGACGGTCGATGGGGATGAGCGCTTTCACGCCGCTTTCGGCCACGGCCGCCTGTGCCGTGTCGAGCTTCGCCTCGGCATCCGCTTTGCGCATTCGCGTTCCCAATCCTCGGGCTAGAACAACCACTCGATCCATGCCATCCTCCAGTTCTTGCGTGCGGTAACCTGACCGCTTCATAAATCGTGTCACGGAGTTTCCAGCCGTCAACGCCGGAAGCATGAAACCTCACCGAGCCGGCTTCCGAGCAGCTTTCCTCCAGTCATTGCCTGAAAAGCCATCTTGCCCGATTCGATCAAATGCCCGGACTATCCAACGTCCTCCCCCCACGGTGCCGTCTTCCCAAGCTCAGCCCAGTCGATCTCGTGGGGAAGCATGTTGCTCTTCACGGCCGTTGCCGCGGCAAAGCCGGCGGCTTGGCCCATGGCGACCGCATTGCCGGTAACCCGATAGGCCGAGTGCGCATAGAAGTCGCCGGAAATACAGCGACCGGCCATCATCAGACCGTCCACGTCGTTGGCAACGAGCGCGCGGTAGGGGATGTCAAATGGCTTGGCGCGAACGGGGACGCGTTCAATGCCCTTCCCGGCCGCGGTACTCGTGGAATGCACGTCGACGCCGAACGTGCATCGGCATACGGCGTCGTCAAACTTGGCCCCGCTCGCGATATCGTTACTGTTGATCGTGTAACGGCCGTGGATGCGACGGCTTTCGCGAACGCCGATGCGCTCGGGCGAAGCGCAGATTCGAATGTCCTTCCAGGGGCCGCCCAGGCCGCGGAGTCCGTCGATCATCCGATGGAGTTCAGCCCTCGCTCGCAGCGTGGCTTTGGTCACCTCCCTGGTGTCAAAACCCTTCAGTCCGTATTCATGGTTGGCCATCAGACAGAAGAGGTCTTCGCGAATCGGAAACAGCGACGGCTTCGCGTACGAAGGGCCGTGGCCGCTCGCCTGCTCAATCAATGCGGCGAAGGCATCCTTGGGCACGGCCCACTTACTGCCCGGTAAAGAAGAAACATATGGCCGGACCTCGTCCAGATGGATTCCGGTCAGCAGGACAATAAAACTCATCGGCTGGGCATCGTCCGTTTCCGGGCGACCGTAATCCCACTTGCAGCCGGCCTGATGGGCGACGTCGCCCTCGCCAGTGCAGTCGATGAATACCTTGCCCGCCACCGCCTCCCGGCCCGATTTCGATTCCGTCACAACCAGTGCAAGCCGGTTGTTCGCATCCCGAACGGCCGCCGAGCACCGAGTGTGTAGTTGAATCTCCACCCCAGCGTCGAGACACATTTCTTCAAGCACGCGTTTCATGAATTCGGGATCGTGCATTGGCGCCGCGCGGCGATCTCCTTCCTCGTGCGGCTTCAGCCGGTCGAGGATCTCCTGCATGATGCCCGGCTTGTTGCCTGCGTCGAGAACGTAACTCAACAGGCCAGCGGTCCAGATACCGCCAATACAGCCGTTGATCTCGATCAAGCGAGTCTTGGCCCCGGCGCGAGCGGCCGAGATTGCGGCAGCCACGCCCGCCGGACCGCCGCCGCACACGACCACGTCCGCCTCGGCGACGATGGGTACGCGCTTGCCCGGTTCCAGGAACGCACCGCCCTCGATGCTCCCCTGGGCAGGTTCATCAGCGCGCACGGTGGACGATCCAACGGCCCACCCAGCGGCGGCTGCGGCGCCCGCCTTGAAAAAAGCCCTGCGGCCGATCGTTTGCTTCCGTGTCGGTTTGTCGTGCATTGGTTGCCTCCTCTACAAAGAGTTCGACACGCGATTATACCAAAGATTCGGATCGCCGGCAGCATCGGACCGCGTCAGCCGGTTCCGTGTAATGACAACCCCTCCTGGCAGCGGCGACCACGCGAGTTGCGACAGATCCCCCCGCGAAACCGACTGACAGATTCACCCTGGGGTGAAAACCCGCCTGCAGAAGAAGATGCCCTCCTTACTCGGACCGGCTTTATTGGGGCTTGCATAGCCAATGGACGAGGGCGAAGCCCGGCTTCCCCGGGAAAACGGCTGCGAACCGCTCATTGACTATGCAGGAATCGGTAACCGTTCACAGGGGGACTGTCCCAAATTTCTCTCATCGGTTCCGCGGCTTCTGCCGAGCGACCGTCGGCTCTGGTGGCCCACAGTCTGCAGGTGGCGATGATTCCCATTCCGGCGGGCGGGGTCTGGTGGATTACGGCCAGTTTGCGGTATATTGGCGCTAAGTACCGAAACCGCTGGTGGAAGAACGCCGCCATGGCTGTCCTGTTCCTCGTGGCTCTTTGAACCGCCTGCGGGGCTGTCGGGTCGGTTGCCAAGGCCGTGCGGGAGATGTTTCGACCAAGTCAGACGAATGAAGAGTACAGGTATGTCCCAATATGAATCCGTGCTGGCTGCAGCATCCGAGCTTCCAGTACCTGATCGGCTTCGGCTGATTGACGATCTGGCGTCATCCGTCCCTGACGACCAGCCGCCAGCCTTGTCGGAGACGTGGCTGGCTGAAATCGAACGTCGGTCGGCAGAACTCGACGCCGGTGAGGCGATTGCGGAGCCGTGGCCGCAAGTACGGCACCGCCTGCTCCGGGAGCATGGAGTCCATGAGGCGGATTAACTTCCATCCAGACGCGACACAAGAGCTGGAACAGTCGGCCAAATGGTACGGGGAACGGAGTGAAGCGGCCGCGCGGCTTTGCGATTGCAGTCGACGCAGCGATCAAAAAGATATCGGACGATCCCGGACGTTTTGCCCGCATCGACGCGCGCCACAGCGCGTGCAGCGTTGAACGGTATCCGTTTCAAATCGTCTTTCGTGACGATGACACACATATCGACATCGTAGCTGTTGCCCACGCGAAGAGACAACCTGAATACTGGAAAGCGCGGTAACGCCAATTCCGTCACGTAGAATGAAGCTCGTTGTTTTGGACGGCTTGACGAACAATCCGGGCGATTTACACTGGGAGACGCTCGAAGCCTTTGGGAAAAAAGGTAACGGCCACGAAATCTGGGAAGACGTGGAAGGATCAGGGCAGGCTTCCTAAATTACCCATATTTGGTGGCGGTCACCTTTTCCAGCTCTCCTTTTCCAGCTCTGCTTGAACTGTAATCGCTACGCAACCAGCCTATCCCCATCAATCCGAACCGGAGTCGCCACGACAAACTGCCCTTCCTGCCGTGCAGTGGCCGTGACCTCAACCGGCACGTAACGCTCCGCCGTGCCGAGCCAGCGGTTTGGGACTCCTTCGAGAAGCGTTTCGACAAGCACCTGCTGACACTGGCCAATGAGACTGGCCAAGTACTGCTGCCGGATATGATGGGCCAAGGTTTCGAGCGCGATCATGCGCTGGCGCCGAACGTCGTCCGGCACCTGGTCGGGCATGGTGGCGGCGGCGGTGCCTTGGCGTGGGCTGAAGCGGAAGACGTGGGCCTTGGCGAACCTTACCTGCTCGACCATGCGGCACGTTTCGGCGAACTCGTCCTCCGTCTCCCCAGGAAAGCCGACAATCAGATCGGTCGTAATGGCCGGCCGGTTGAGCCGGGCTTGTAACTGACGGCATCGGTCGAGAAACGCGGCCGCCGTGTCGCGGCGACGCATGCGGCGCAATACGGTGTCCGAGCCGCTCTGAAGCGAAAGGTGCAAATGCGGGCAAATCCGTGATGGAAACTCGGCCAGCAGATCGACCAGCCGGTCATCCACTTCCACCGCGTCCAGGCTGGAAAGCCGAATGCGGAACTCGCCGGGCAGTTCGGCAAGCCGGCGCATTAGGTCAACCAGCCTCACGATCGGCTGCGGCAGGTCCACCCCGTAGTGCCCCAGATGGATGCCGGTCAGAACAATCTCGCGATGCCCCCCTTCGACCAGTCGGCACACTTCATCCGCCACTTGCTCGATGGGCCGACTCACACGGCGGGGCCGCACCTTCGGAATGATGCAATAGCTGCACGGCATCACGCAGCCATCCTGCACCTTCACATACGCCCTATGCCGCGTGCCGAAGCCCGAGATGCCCGTGGGGACGTCCATGAGTCCCCGGCGAGTCAGTAGGTCCGGTAGTGTGGCCTTATCCGCGATGACCTCGACGACGCCGGGCAACCGGGCCACTTCTTTGCCGGCGCGAGTGGCGTAGCAGCCGGTAACGATGATCTCCGCCTGCGGGTTCTCGCGGGCGAGGCGTCGGATGGCCTTGCGGCTTTTGGCTTCGCCTTGGGCGGTGACCGTGCAGGTGTTTACGATGCACAGATCGGCCGGCTCACCCAAGCGGGCATCGCGATAGCCCAGGCGGAGGAATCCCTCGCGGAGAAACTCTGTCTCGTACTGGTTGACCTTGCAGCCAAGCGTGACGGTTCTGAGCGTGGGCATCTACTCTTTATCACCAGGAACGGGTTCGATGGTTGCCCACATGGAACCTTGGCAGTTGTCAATCTCGGCATCCTTGCCGTAGGCGTGGATCTGATCGCGTTTTAGTTCCGCGTGTTCCCGAGTAGTCGTCAGGACAATGACCCGGCCGGTCGTATCGACTTCCTTGGCCATCTGGAATCCCTTCTCAGGGGGGTGTCCAAAGAGCTTCATGAGCATGACGATCACGTAGGCATAGGTGTGGTCATCATCGTTCCAGAGGATAACACTGTAACGGGGTTGACGCTTCGGGCGCGCATCGTCCGGCTCCCGCCGCCGTTGGGCGGTTTCCGACAAAGGTTCGACAACGGCGATTTCCGTTTGCTCGCTCATAGTATCACCTTCGGCAGATGGGCTCCCCTAATGGTCCAGCCTGCTCAAATGATTATAACCGTTCACGGGGCGACGACGCCGTTTTCTCCGCTGTATGCGAAGGGGACAGTCCCATTTTCGCGGCGGAAACGGTAGCTCATTGGGTTAATCGCCCTTTGTGCCGCGAAAATTGGGACAGTCCCCTTGTGAACGGCTACAAATGATTATACTGGAAGGTTTGTGGTATGGGCAACTGGACAGAGCGTGGATATGACGGATATTGACCAATACCTTGACTCGCAGGCAAAGCGATTTGAAGAAGACCTTTGCGACCTGCTGCGCATTCCGAGTGTGAGTGCGAAACCGGAGCATCGGGCCGACGTTCGCCGCGCGGCCGAGTGGGTGGCGGCGCGGTTCGAGGGGATTGGCCTCCGCTCGGAGGTGGTTGCCACCGAGGGGCATCCGCTGGTCCTGGCCGAGTCGGTCCGCGTGGAGGGCGCGCCGACCGTGCTGGTCTACGGCCATTATGATGTTCAGCCGGTCGAGCCGGTGGAAAGATGGACTGCCCCACCCTTCGAGCCGACCCGGCGCAACGGCAATCTTTACGCGCGTGGCGCGACGGACGACAAGGGTCAGATGCTCACGCACCTGCTCAGTGCCGAGGCATGGCTAAAGTGTCGCGGCTCGCTGCCGCTGAACCTGAAGTACGTCATTGAGGGGGAAGAGGAAGTCGGCAGCCACTCCCTCGAAGAATACTTGGTCGATCATGCCGACCGGCTGGCGGCCGACTGTGTAGTCATTAGCGACGGCGCCCAATTCGCTCCAGGCGTGCCGGCCATCTGTTATGGGCTGCGCGGTATTGCCTACTATGAGCTTCGGCTGACCGGTCCGAACCGCGATCTGCACTCCGGTTCGTTCGGCGGCTCGGTGACCAACCCGGCCAACGCGCTGGCCAAGATGCTGGCCGGCCTGGTGGACGCCCAGGGCCGCGTGACCGTCCCCGGTTTCTACGACGACGTCGCCCCGATGACCGACCGCGAACGGCAGTCTCTAGCCGAGCTTCCGTTTGACGAAGCCGCTTATCTCCGCCGAGTGGGAGTGACTGGTACGGCAGGCGAAGAGGGCTATACACTGCTCGAACGACGCTGGGCGCGCCCGACGTACGATCTGTGCGGGTTGTGGGCCGGCTACCAGGGCGAGGGCGCGAAGACCGTCCTGCCCGCCTCGGCCGGGGCGAAAATCAGCTTCCGGCTGGTCCCCAACCAGGTGCAAGCGAAGATCACCCGTGGGCTGCGGCGGCGGCTTGAGGAACTTTGCCCGCCGGGCATCGAGATGGAACTGATGGACTTGCACGGCTCGCCCGGCGTGCTCATGTCGCTGGACAGCCCGTATATCGACGCGGCAGGCCGTGCCATCGAGCACGCCTTCGGACGCCCGCCGGTATTCACGCGCGAGGGCGGTTCCATCCCCATCGTTACATCGTTGCACGATGCCCTGAAAGCAGATGTCCTCCTGTTGGGCTGGGGGCAGGATGACGATAATGCCCATGCGCCCGACGAGAAAATTTCGCTGGCCGATTTCCACCACGGCATTCGAGCCAGTAGCCGACTGTGGCAAGAGCTGGCCCACATTCATTGACAAACGCGGAACAAGCTGGGAGCTTATCCCACGCGGCTGGCGGGAAGCTTTCTCCATGGACAACACCCAACCCCCGATACCGAAACCATGCTCGATCGTAAGTTCATCCTGGAAAACGCGGCCCTGGTCAAAACGAACTGCTTGAACCGGAACGTCCCGGCCGATATCGACCGGTTCGTCGCTCTCGAAACACAGCGTCGCGAGCTACAAGTGCAGGTGGAAGACCTGAACCGACAGGCAAACGAGGTATCGAAGTCGATTGGCAAGGCGAAGGACGCGGCCGAACGTGACGAGCGCAAGGCGGAAGGCCGCCGGTTGCGCGACGAGACAAATCGGCTTCGCGAGAGGTTCGACGCCCTGGTGGCGGAAATCGACGTCATCCATCGGGTCATTCCGAACCTGTCGCACCCAGACGCGCCGATTGGCGAAGACGACACGAAGAACCTGGACATCGCCCACGGCAAGATGCCGCTGCCGGAGTTCGACTTCAAACCGCTGGACCACGTTGAGCTGATGGAGAAGCTTGATTTGGTCGATTTTGAGGCCGGCGCGCGCGTGGCGGGGCACGGATTCTACTTTCTCAAGGGCGATGCCGTCCTGCTAGAGTTAGCGCTGCAGCGATACGCGGTCGGGATGCTGCTAGCCGAAGGGTTCATGCCCATGACCACGCCCGACCTGGCGCGGAACGACGTGCTGGAAGGCACGGGCTACATTCCCCGTGGGCCGGAAACGCAAATCTATAGTATCGAGAACAGCGACCTGAGCCTTGTGGCCACGGCCGAGATTCCGCTGGGCGGCCTGCTGGCGGGCCAGACCGTTGACGCCGAGCAGTTGCCCATCAAGCTGTGCGGCATCAGCCACTGCTTCCGCACCGAGGCCGGCGCGCACGGGCGTGCGACACGCGGCCTGTATCGCGTGCATCAGTTCACCAAGATCGAAATGTTCGCCTTCACCATGCCCGAGCAGAGCGACGCGATGCTGGAACACTTGCGATCGCTGGAGTGCCGGCTGTTTGACGGGCTGGGCATTCCGTACCGTGTGGTCGATACGGCCACGGGCGACCTGGGTGGCCCGGCCTACCGAAAGTACGACCTCGAAGCCTGGATGCCTGGGCGAGGTGACTATGGCGAGGTAACCAGCACGAGTAACTGCACCGACTACCAGGCGCGGCGACTGGGCATCCGCTACCGCACCAAGGGCGAGAAGGGCACGCAACTCGTCCACACGCTCAACGGCACCGCCATTGCCGTCAGCCGCGCTCTGATCGCCCTTTTTGAAAACCATCAACAGGCCGACGGAACGATCGTCGTGCCCGAGGTTCTGCGCACATGGGTGGGGAAAGAGGTGCTGGGTGTGGATCGCTAGCCCTAGCCGCGTAGGGTGGATGGTTCCGGATGTTTCAGCAGCCGGGTTCATCCACGCGCTC
>CAZASB010000098.1:0-15025 GCA_964487655.1 uncultured Planctomycetaceae bacterium | reverse complement strand
GGGACAACTGTTCTACATTCGGCAGGTAAGCTCGAACCTGCCGATCGCCTTACAGAAGCCAGAGGCGGTCCTGCGGCTACTACTCGCCGGATCGTTCGGAAACCTCGCGGCAGATGTCGCGAAGCTCGGTTACCGAGGTATCTTCGAGCCGCTTGCCGCGACGGGTCAGGTGCTCGTTGATCTTCACCGCGGTCTCTTGCATGACGGTGTGCGTCTCTTGGCTACCTCCGACGAGCACGAAGTTGTCGCCGCGCGTGAGCCGGGTGTGGCCATCTTCATTGTCGAAGGCCATGCCGAGCAGGGCTGCCGTTTTGCGAGGGGGCCAAGACGCTTTCACGCGAGACTTCGGGGGCTCAGGGTGTCTGTGGACTCTTAAAAAAATTGTCGAGCAGAGACGTCAAAGTCAAGCGTCAGTGCCCCATCAGCTTCCGCAGAACGTCGGATGCGGCATCCTCGCTGGATGCCGTCTTCGGCTTAGGAAGCGTGGTCGCTGGCGACACAAGCTTGAACTTCTTCTTTTTCTTCTCCGGCTCCGACTTCTCGGGGGCCGCCTTCTTGCCTTGCGACATGATGGCCGTACTATCGGCCGGCACGCCCACCTGCGTTTCCGATTTTGATGCCTGACCCGAAACGTCCTCCTCCTCGTCAAACCATTGGGAAATATCAACGTCACCGGTTTGAGTGGTGGGCGAGGCAGTTCTCGCGGCCGCTTCGCGAACGCTGGCGACTTTGGGCTTTTTCTTGCCACCAACGGCGACGGTCAGTTGGACCTCGAACTCCAGCGGCCCGATACGCAGCCGATCGCCGCTTTTGAGTTCGCGTTCGCCGTGAACGGGCTCTTCGTTGACGAAGGTGCCATTGCGGCTGCCAAAATCGCGCACCGCAATGAACCCTTCCTCCACCAGGATGACCGCGTGGTGACGGCTAACCTCCTGGCTTCCCGGGCGCAGTTGACAGTCCTCGGCGCGACCGACGAAAAACTTCGGCCCTCGGACGGGAATTGTCTGGCCTGGGTGTTTCCCATTGAGACATACCAGTTTGACGTCCATAGCCTCAGCCTCCTAGAACGGGCCTCCTAAAACAGCCCCCTACTTCTAGGATAGTGAGAGAGCGCGGGCAAGTCAAGTCATGGGGAAGAAACTTGGGGCTCTTCCGTTTCCAGGTGCAGACTGCTTTGCTCCGGGGACGGCACAACGGCGTGTGCCTACTACATTGGAGCAGCCTGCGCCGAGAAGCGGAAGAGTGGGAAAAAATGGGCGCCACGGACCGCATCCATCGGTCCGTGGCGCCCTTCGTCGCGCGACGACTGGGGCCGGGCCGCGAGGGGGGGCTCGCAACCCGGCGGAAAAATACTCCGTCGGCGGTGTCCGCCAGGGTGTTGATGCTATTGTACTTCGTCCATCTTGACCCAGCGCCGCTCCTCGGCGGCCATGAGGGCCGCTTCAAGCACTCGCTGGGTTTGATAAGCGTCGTGGAAATCAGGGATTGGCACGGTAGGCGCCTCGCCGGCCAGTACGCGAAGGATGTCGTAGGCCTGATTGGTGAATCCGTGTTCGTAGCCGATGATATGGGCATCGGGCCACCAGTTGGCCACGTAGGGGTGCCCTTCGGGGAACGCGCCGCCGTGTGTACACATGATGGTGCTCCATCCCTGCACCGCGCGGTCCACGGTCGCGTCGTAATACTCCAGTTCGTTCATCCGCTCGAAGTTGAACCTGATAGCGCCCTTGGTGCCGTTGATTTCGAAACCATTCCGGTTGAAATTGCCCGTCGCTTGCCTCGCCGCCTCGAAGCTGGCAACGGCCCCGCCTGAGAACCGTGCAAGGAACAGAACGGTGTCGTCGACAGTCACGTCGCCCATGGCGGCGGTGGCGACGCCGCCATCGACCAGACCGCCCCCGGCAACCCCGCCGATGATGGCTCGCTGCTTGATGAACGTCTCGGCAATTGCCCCGCAAATTTCCGTGATTTCCTGGCCGGTGACGAAGCGGGTCATATCGACGATATGGGCGTTCAGGTCGCCATGGGCGCCGGAGCCGGCCAGATTCTTATCGAACCGCCAAGCCAGCGGGATGGACTCGGTGGCCCAGTCCTGGAGGTAACTCGCTCGCACGTGGCGAATCGTGCCAAGCCGGCCACTCTCGACGATTTGGTGGGCCAGCGATACGGCTGGGCAACGACGGTAGTTGAACCATACGAAGGTCTTCACGCCGGCCTTCTTGGCCGCCTGGACCATTTCACGCGCGTCCGAGAGAGTCCCGGCGATGGGCTTTTCGCACGACACGTTCTTACCTGCGGCAATCGCGGCCTTCGCCACGGGGGCGTGTGCGTAGTTTGGCGTGACCACGTCGACCAGTCCGATCTCCGCTGAACGAACCACGGATTCCCAGTCGGTGGAGGCGTTCTGCCATCCCCAATTTTCGGCGAACATCTCGGGGTTTTCCACCTCCTGGCCGAATACAGTGTGCATGACGGGCATGATGGGTACGGGAAAGAACTTTCGTACCTGACCCCACGCGTTTGAATGCGAGCGGCCCATGAATCCCTGACCAATCATCGCAATGTTGACCTTTTCCATTAATTCGCTCCTTGGCCCAACGACCGGCAAGTAAATCCGTGTATACGAGTGAATTGGAACGTTCCCGGCGTTTATACGAGCCAGAGGCACGGCTGACAAGGGGCGGGCACGAAGGGCTGTCGAAACAGGTCAGTCGAAGGGGGCTGTCTTGCCGCGGCGGCGAGCGGGATCGTAGCGACCGGAGGTTGCAGGCATGACACCGTTAAGGGAGCCTGGGAGAGCCCACCGAGGAGAGGAGAATGGAGTAATTGCCGGTTGACGTTCCTCTGGCACCGGTGAACAGGATCGAGTATCATCCGTAGAGTAAGAGGTGTGGCTCACAAGTATTCTCTGCCCCAACATGCCCCTTCAGGGGGTGGCCAGGAGGTCGTGCCATGTTCCGTCGTATCCTTGACACCCGTTTTCTCTGGTTGGTTGTTGGCTTGGTTGGAGGGTTCCTGCTCAGCGGTCTCTTGCCGTATACACCGATTCGTGCCGTGGCAACAGACCGCATCGACACGTTTGCCATCGCAACGGGCCCGGTCGATACCGAGTTCGAGGCCATCTACTTTCTGGATTTTCTCACGGGCGACCTGCGAGCGGCCGTGTTGGGCAAGAATGCTGGTGCGTTCATGGCGTTCTTCAACTACAACGTCATTCAAGACCTTGGGGTCGATCCGACGAAGAACCCCAAGTTCCTCATGGTTACCGGCATGGCGAGCTTGCGGCGCGGCGCGGCGCGGCTTCAGCCGAGCCTTTCGGTGGTGTACGTGGCTGAGGTGACGACGGGTAACGTCGCCGCGTACGCCATCCCCTGGTCGCCCGCCATGCACACTGCCAACCAACCGATCATCCAGCCGCTCGTCCCCGTGGCGGTTACCAAGTTCCGGCCTGCGGCGTCACGCGATTAGTCGTACGCGGGAAGCGGTCCTTAATCCCTGGCAACGTCGCGTCTACACGCGACGGTACCGCTGGTCGGCCGTCGGCTGACCGGTCATGGCCAGGTACATGACCGACCACATGAGCGTGAAAAACGGTGCGGTGAACAGCAGTCCGATTCCGCACGGAATGGCCGAGACCAGGATTAGAGCGAACGATGCGATGGCGATGAGAAACACGGTGGCCTTGTTGCCCTCGGTGAATCGCATGGCCAGTTGGAAAGAATCGAACACGCCAACGTTCCGATCGAGAATGATCCAGTAGAACGGCCAGAGCATCAGCATTAAGAAGATGCCGGGGACGATCAGCAAGAGCGTCCCGATTGTGAATGCAATGCCTGCGAGGATGCTGGCGCCGAGGACTCGGAGGTAGAACCGCCCGCCGGAGAATAACTGGCCGACTTCGACCGGTTCGCCGCGCGCGATGCCCAGGAAGATCAGCGCCTGGCCAATGCTAATCCAAATGGAGAGCAATCCCTGTACCAGGTTGCCCAGCGAGTGCATGGAGTTTCCGACTGCTCGGTCGTTGGGGTTGAAGCCCAGGGCCACCAGACTGAAGGCAATCGTGCCGCTGACCACCACATTGAAGATGAACACAACAAATATGGCCAGCAGGCACATTCCCCACTGGGTTTGAAAGATGCTCCAGGTTCGGGAGAAGATATCACCGAAGTCGATGATGGTGGGCTGGAAACTGCCGGCGACAGGCGCCTCGGCGGCATCGTCATGATATCCGCCGGGCGACTGGTAAGGATTCGGCTCGCCCGTTCCGGGCGGAGGGGGAGGTGGAAAGCTTGACTGAAACGCCGGTTCCGGCGTGCTCGTGGGGATTGGCATGACGGTGCCGCACGTTGGACACTTGGCTTGCTTGCCACCCGTGTCGTCCCCCGTACGCAGTAACGTTCCGCACTGATTGCATCTGAACTCGATTGGCATGGGATTATTCCTTTCGGCAGATAAAGACGAACTGTCGCGGGCACGGCCGTGACGAGGCATTCGGGGACCGATTTCTATTTCGACCGATTGGCGGCCGTTTTGCAAGTGGCCGTGAGTTAAATCCGTGCATAATCCCTCCGAAACGGGGGTTTGTAGTTTTGTGCGGCTCATCGGCCATCAGTTGCAGTGTAGTTCGTCGCCGGGCCGTGAAGCTTGCGGGATGTTTGCTCGGGGTACACGGGGCACACACCCCGTTCGGGGACGGCTCTTGCGATTTCTCTCCCGGGGGCGCAGAATGGTGCTTTTCGCTTGGAAACGAGGCGGGCGGTTTGCCGGGGCAATGCGTTCGGTGGGCCGGGCGGCGCGTGGCCGATCCCTGCCGTTCCCTCTTATGGACGCCTCGCTATGAACTTGGAGTAATACGATGGCTGGCTGTGTTCTCGCGTATTCCGGTGGTCTGGATACTTCGGTCCTTCTCGGTTGGCTGACAGACCAGGGCTATGACGTGCATGCCGTGTACGTGGACCTGGGGCAGCCGTGCGAGGATCGCGAGGCGATTCTCCGCAAGGCTCGCGATACTGGGGCGAAGTCGGCCCGTATTGTCGACGTTCAACTGGAATTGTGCCGCGACTTCGCCTTCCCCGTGCTCCAGTGGCAGGCGAAGTATGAAGGGACGTACCTTCTGGGCACCTCCATCGCCAGGCCATTGATCTCCAAGGTATGTCTGCAAGTGGCCCGCGAGGTCGGGGCGAAGGCGTTCGTCCATGGCGCCACGGGCAAGGGGAACGACCAGTGCCGCTTCCAGCTTGCCGCCGAAGCGCTCGATCCGAACGTGCAGGTGATTGCTCCGTGGCGCATGGCCGAGTTCCGCAAGCAATTCCCCGGCCGTAGCGAGATGATCGCCTATTGTCAATCGAAGAGCATTCCGGTCAAGGCTTCGGTCGCCAAGCCGTACAGTTCCGACGAGAACTGCCTGCACATCAGCTACGAGGCAGGCAAACTGGAAGACATGTCGGTCAACGGCGTCGAGCTGGTCGATTTTGGCATGACCGTCTCGCCTCGGCAGGCACCCGACCAGGTGGAGAATGTTTGCGTTGCGTTCGAGGCTGGCGTCCCGGTTGCAATCGATGGGAAGCGACTCAACCCGTTCGAAATCGTTTTGAAGCTCAACGTGATTGGCGGTCGGAACGGCATTGGGCGGATCGACATGGTGGAGAACCGGTTTGTGGGCATGAAGAGCCGCGGCGTGTACGAGGCGCCCGGCATGACGATTCTTTACGACGCCCACCGGCTGGTCGAGCAGCTTACCATGGACCGCGATCTGACACACCTGCGGGATCGGCTCGCGCCCGAGGTAGCCGAGATGGTTTACTACGGTTTCTGGTACGCGGCGAAGATGGACGCCCTGATGGCCTTCATACGCGAGGCGCAGAAGCCGGTGACCGGCGAGGCGAGTCTCAACCTGTACAAGGGCAACATCATGGTGGACGGGCGTTCGAGCCCCAACAGCCTGTACGACGAGGGTATTGCCACCATGGAAGGCGGCGGCGCTTACAACCAGACCGACGCCGAGGGTTTCCTTCGCATCCAGGGCCTCCCTGGCCGCGTGCAGGCGGCCATGCGTCCGCGAATCTTTTGAGAGGTGGCTGGGGTCCAGTTGGCAGGGGCGCAGCAGCGGGCTTGCGCGACTTTTCCGGGGTATGGGACGGTGTTGGAGAAATGAGCCGGATCGGAAGCGATTGCAAGAAAAAGATGCCCACGGACAAGCCTAGTGGCCTCCGGAAATGGGTGGCTAACGACTCCTCGCACCTCACAGGGCCGTTGCCCCGCCCAAATCGTTGTCGCCGGTGGAGATCTGCCAAGAAAGGGCTTTCGGGACGGCGAACGATTCGCGAACGAATCCGCGGTTGCCCGCCTGACGCAACTCCCACTCGATGTGGTCGGAGTAGACCCGGAATACCCGGTAGGCGTTGGGCCATTCGCAGAAGGCCGGGTTGGTTACGTGGTGCAAACGGTTGTGGGTGTGGAAATGGTTCCAGTGGGTATGGCCCGCCAGGGTTCCGACCACGTTGGGCGCTGCCTCCAGAATGTCTAGGACTTCCTGGTCCACTCGCTCGGCCGGCAGCCTGTATCCGCACGTCGAAAGCCCGCCTCGCGTGAGAAATGGATAATGCCACACGGCCAGGGTCGGCGTCCTCACGTCGGCGGCGAGCGTTTGACGCAACCAGTCCACCTGCTCCGGTTTGATGTCGATGCTCATGCCGTTTTTCGGATTGTAACGATCGAGAAAAACGCCGTTGCGATCCTTCCAGTACGAGGCATCGAGCACGATGAACCGAAGCGGCGCCTGACTGAGTACGTAGTCGGTCGTGCCGCCGGGGAACAGTTCCGGGCACAGTTCCAGGGCATCACAGCGCGATGACGCGAGGTAGGAATCATGGTTGCCAATACAGCCGTAAACCGGTAGTCCCGACTCTCGGCAGATGTGTCCGAGGGCGTCGAACTGCTCGCGCAGGGCCTGGTCGGTCATGTCGCCTGCAATCAGGGCGAAACGCATGCTCTCCGCCTTCAGCGAGGCGAGCGTCGCGGCAAGTTCGGCATGCGCCGGCTCGTTCATCTTATAGTTCATCCACAAGCCGCGGCCCGAGCCCAGGTGCGTATCGGACAGGAGGGCGAACTGGTACAGCGGGTCCGGCTCGGGCTGTTCCGACGCACGAAGCCACAGGCCGTGGAACGTACCACCGCGCCGGAAGTACGGCGCGGCGACCATCAGGTAGTGCCGACCCGCCGGCAAGAGCCAGCTTGTCAGTTCGACTTGGTCCGCAGGTTGCGCACCCGCGATGTCGGGCATCGCGCCGGTGAGCGTGCGCGGGCCGAGTCCCACCCAGGCGTCCGCCTGCACCATGGGCGTGGCGAGCACGGTACTGTCGCACATCACCGAGGCGCGCAGGCCGGGTCGCAGATCGGCGTCGGGCTCCAGTCGCATCGTTCCCGCAACGCGCACGGGGCGCGGCGCGTCGACGGCGAACACGAGCATCCCGTCCGGCGGCAGTTCGACCGACGTGCCGCTAACTTGCCGTACCTCGGCCGAGGCGAAACCGGCGGCCAGTACGCCGCTTTCCGCCTTGAGCACGACTTCCGTCCCAGGCGCGAGCGTGACGGCAAGCCGATCGGCCTTCGCCTGCAAGTTGCGCGAGATGACCGGGTATGTGGCGATGGGTGGCGGCGGGATGTGTGTTTTACGGAGCACGACATCATCGAACCGGCTCTCGCCCGTGGTGGACAGGGCCATCATCACGTCGCAATCGGTCGGTTGCCACTGTTCACCGCGGAGCGTTCCGACCAGATGAACCCACTCGCCCGATTTGCCACCGAATGTTTGGGAAGCGGCTTGCGCCTTGGTATAACGCTGCTTGCCGTCGCTTGCCGAGATGTAAAGCCGGGCAGTCCCGTCCTCGTCGGCGCGAGCCCATGCTGAGAACTCGTAATCGGATTTCAAATCGACGAGGCCATCGAGCCGGAAATAGGCCCCGCCCGACTGCTCCTTCGGAACGACTCGCAATGAACGTTTGCCGCCGTGGGCCATGGTATCATCGGCGAAATACTCCGCCTGATACGTATGCAGATCGGGAATCTCGCCCTCAAAACCCTCGGCGATGACCAGACTGTCGTTAGGCGTCGCCGGCCGGGTAGCGGGCGAGCCGTCGTCGGCGAACGCCGCGAGGAGCCCGTTTGACGAGGCAACCGCGCCCATCAAGGCACTCACGCTCTTGCCGAAGGTGCGCCGGTTCATGGCATTTTCATGTCGAGCTGTTGGCGAAGCCAACCGGGTCGATTCGTGGTAATGCTATCAATGCCGACTCGAGCCAGTTCCTTCGCTCGCCCGGCGTCGTCAACGGTCCACGCATGAAGTTCCAGTCCGGCGCGGCGAACGGTGGCGACGTATTCCGCGTCAACCGGACTTTTGCAGTTCACGTCCAGCCCATCGGCGTATGCCTCCTTGGCCGCCCGAATGCGCTCTTCCAACGGTACGTGCTTCGGTTCCTTCGGGTTGGGCTGACGCGGCGTGACGCTCATAACCCAATAGGCCGGCACGCCGGGCATGTTCTTCTTCACTGCGCGAATGACGTCCAAGTTGAACGATATGACCGTGGTCTGCCACGGGCTCTTGCCTGACTGCAAACACACGCGGCGAAGCTCGCCGACGATTTCCGGACCGCACTTCACCTCGATGAACATACGGCGGCCGTCGGGGACCGTCTTGAGGATTTCTTCCAGCGTGGGAATGCGCTCGCCGGCGAAACGCGGATCCTTCCACCGGCCGACGTCAAGCGCCTTCAGCTCTTCGAGCGTCTGGTCGACCACCTTCCGGTCGACCCCAGCGGTTCGTTTGGTCGTGGCGTCGTGACTGGTCACGATCTGACCGTCGGCCGAAAGGTAGACGTCGATTTCGACCGCGTCGGCTCCCCGTTGCCAGGCCAGGTTGATGGCCGCGAGCGTGTTCTCCGGCGCATCGTGGGAAGCGCCCCTGTGGGCAACGATCTCGATATTCTTAGGCATTTCGGCTAATGCGCCTACCGCCATGGCGAGAAGAACGCCGAGCTCCGTCGCAAGAATCGCCGAACCGTGTGCAATTGACTCGAGAATACTCATGGGATGCTCCTCCAAGATCGTGGAAACCTGGGGTCACTCGTACCGCGACAGGTCGGGCTTGACGTCCGTGCCGAGCAGTTCGTTTTCCGGAAGGGCGTCGCTTTCCGGGTCGAACCACTCCTTTTTGAACTCGACCCGCATCCCTTCCTGGGCGGCCTTGTTGGTCGTCAGGGCGATTACGGCATCGCCCATAGCTACCTTCGGATGGCAGCAAGGCAGGATGTCTGGATCGGACGTGTCGGGATTCTTCCGGATGCACCACGCCCAGTGCTCGATCTGCTGCTGATAGCCGCGGTCGGCGTCTTTCATGGCCATCTGGCCGATGGCGGCCGACTCGGGGTCGCCGTCGTCGGCAAGCTGAAGAACCGGCTTACCAGCCCTCTTGCCGTAGACAACCTTGGTCTTCGAACTGATGGCCGCGGTGCGCCAGAGCATGGCCTCCTTCTCGGTCATGAGTTGGAGCGTCCCCTCGGTGCCCAATACGGTTTCGCCATACCCGCCGTAGCCGTTGCCGTTGATCGACGCGTACTGCACACCGACCCGATTCAGCTCCTTCAGCGGGTCTTTCGCGTCATAACCTTCCCCCGGGTATTCGAAGAGGCAGAAGACGTGGTCATCGACGTCGCGATCGGGCGGGAACAACGGCCGGTTGCTCGCGGCAGCGACGCTCAGCGGATACTGTTTCTGCCTGTCGTGCGCGGCGGCCACGAAGATGCTGGCCGCGTCGAGTTGGTGACTGCCCAATTCGGCCATGAGCCCGCCACCGGTGCGATCCCACAATCGCCAGCGGATCAACTCTTCGACGGCCGGGCACTCGTAGACCACCTTGCCGTTGGCGTCGAGGACCGAGCGATCGACGTAGCCATATTTTGCGACGGCCTCGGCGATGGCTTCGTCGGCAATCTGGGCCTTCTTCTGGGCGACCTTCTTGGCCCACGCCTCGATCTCGGCCGAATTCGGCTTCTTCGCGTCTTGGAGCGATTTCAGCTTTCGTTCCCAACTGGTCAGTTCGGCTTCAAGCCGACCGGCCAGGTCGTCCTTGGGCTTCGCGCCGCGCGGCATGGGCTGCCGCCAGCTATCGTTGCCCGGCAAATTGCCGCGATGCCATTGGGCGCGAATATAGTGCAAATTGCCCAGCACGCCGCGGCGGATCAGATCGACAGCGTTCGAGTACAAAATGTTGTAGTGGCGCTGATGCCCCGTGGCTAGGTGCTTGCCGAACTGCTTCGCCGCGCGGGCCATCTCCTTGCACTCGCGCACGCTGTGACCCATGAGCTTCTCGGTCAGCACGTGGAGGCCCGCCTTCATCGCCGCAATGGCGGCCGGCGCGTGCAGGTGCAACGGCATGGCGATGATCACCGCCTCCAGACCATCTTCCTTGGCGTTTGCAAGCAGCTCTTGATAGCTGTTGTACACCTTGACGTTCTTGCGAGCTTCCTCCTCGGTTACCCAGCCGTACTTTTTCATCAGTCCGGGGCGCACCTGGGCAGCGACTTCGCTGTAAATGTCGCCGTGGAACGCGCGATACTGGTTGTACGGCCGGATGTCGGCAATGGCCTTGACCTGCACGAACGTCGGGTTGATCGCGCCGATCTGCACGCTTCCCTGGTCGCCCGTGCCGAGCACGCCAACGCGAATCGGTTCCTCCAGCGTGGCGTCGTAACCGAAGTAGGCATGGCCGGGCAGTCCGCCCACGGCAAGGGCGTCCTGGATGCGCGCCATGAGGAACTCGCGCTGACTGGCGGAGCCGCCGGGCCCCCGCGCGTTGCTGCCAATGGCGGCGAAGAAGTTCTCCTTGCCGACGGCCAGATCCTCGGGCTTCAGGTGCATGATCGTCTTCTCTCCGAAAGGATGCTCTGTGTTCTTGTGCGGTGCGGGTGGCCTAGAGTGTGTAGCTGTCGCGCGTCGTGTCCGGCTTGACGCCCTCGGGCGTGGCATCGTGTTCCGGATCGAACCATTCCGGCTTGAACTCGATGCGCTGCTTCCGCTGGGCGGCGAGGTTCGTCGTCAGGGCGATGACCGAATCGCCCAAGGCCATCTTAGGATGGCATCGCGGCTTGTTTTCAGGCGACGGGTTGCGAATGCACCAAGCCCAATGCTCGGCCTGTTCCTTGTAGCCGCGGCTGACGCTTGCCGCCTCCCCCGAATCCTTTGCCTGCTGCGCCGGCCCCGACGCTTGCGTATCGAGCACGGGCTCGGCCTGCACGCTCATGCGGCTCGCTTTCGACGCGCTTTGCAGCAGCACAGCCTCTTGCTCGCGTTCAAGGATGAGGGTCCCCTCGGTTCCGAACGCGATCTCGCCATATCCTCCGAACCCGTTGCCGTTGATCGAGGCATACTGCATTCCGATCTTCTTGCGCTTGCCGACCGGGTCTTTCGGGTCGTAGCCGGGCGCGGGAAACTCGATAATACAGTAGATGTGGTCGTCGGCCTCGCGATCAGGACCGAAAATGGGCCGATTGGCGGCGGCAACCACGCTCAGTGGAATCTGCTTCTCACCACCGTGGGCGGCGGCGACGAAGATGCTGGCGGCATCGAGCTGGTGGCTTCCCAATTCGGCCATTAGGCCGCCGCCGGTCCGCTCCCACAATCGCCAGCGAATCAGCTCCTCGATGGCCGGCCGCTCGTACACTTGGCCGGGAAACTCGAATCGCTTGCCCTCATAACCGTATTTCTCGGCCAGGCGCTTGCCGTCTTCTCCCGGTTCATGCAGAACCTTGTCGGCAAGTTGCGCTTCGAGCTGGGCCACCTTGCGCCGCCACTCGTCAATCTCGCTTCCGCGCGCCGCGTCGAGTTGGGCTCGCCAGGAACGGAGCTGCTTTGCAAGCTGGTCGGTGCTGGGGTCCGTTGGCTTCACCTGCGGCGGCAAAGGCTGCTGCCAGCTATCGGATCCCGGCATGTTGCCCCGGTGCCACTGGGCGCGGACGTAGTGCAAATTGCCCAGCAGACCCCGCTTGATCTGGTCGACCGCGTTATCGTAAAGGATACTGTAATGTCGTTGGTGGCCGGTGGCGAGGTACTTCTTCGTCTCCTTGGCCACGCGGGCCATCTCCTTGCACTCGTGGGCGCTGTGCCCCATGAGCTTCTCGGTCAGCACGTGCAGGCCGGCTCGCATGGCGCAAATGGCAGCGGGGGCGTGCAAGTGTAGCGGCAGGGCGATGATGACCGCCTCGATGCCGTCGCGACGGGCGTTCTGAACGAGATCCTGCCAGGGGCCGTAGACCTTGACGTGCTTTCGCGCCTCGTCCTCGGTCTTCCAGCCGAACCGGCGGAGCAACCCGGGCCTCGCTTCCAGGGCGGCGGCGCTGTAGACGTCGCCATGGAACGCCCGGTGGACGTTGTATGGCCGGATGTCGGCAATCGCCTTGACTTCCATGTAGTCGGGGTTGATCGCGCCGAGGAGCACGTTCCCCTCGTCGCCCGTGCCGAGAATGCCGACACGCACCGGGCTGGCCACCGAGGCTCCGTAGCCGAAGTAGAACGCGCCCATCCCGCCAACGGCCACGGCCCCCGCCGCCGCGCTTTCCTTGATGAAATCGCGACGGTTGACGGTGCCTGCGGGGCCGTGAATGACGCCGTTGATCGCGCTGACGAAATCGCGTTTTCCGGCGGCTCGCTGTTCAGGGGATAGGTCCATCATGGTGGTGATTCGTTGCTAGTGATTGGTTGCTAGTTGTTAGTTGGTAGCCCTGCGGTGCGGGATGAGTGGTTTCGGCCATCCATGGCAGCCGGCTTCATCCGCGTGCGTTATCCCTTGGCGGTCGCGTTCGACTCCTCGATCTTCTCGGCCCTCTTCTTTGCCACCTTTTCGTAGAGCCGCAGGACGTAATTCTCCACGAAGTAATCCAGGCCGCCCCAACGCCCCACGGCCGTCGAGGCCAACACCAGCATGGCGACCATCTCCACGAAGTTCTTGTCAACCACAAGGGAATGGCCGACCACTTCGGGCGCATGTGGATAAATGGTTGGCCACGGCGGCTGGGTCAGCAGGACGAAGACGAGGAACACGGCGCCGCCGAGCGCGGCCGGTCGGGTGAAAATGCCCAAGATCAGGCACGCCCCAATGGCTGTCAGGGCCCACGTGACCGTAAAGTTCAGTAAATCGGTAATGGTCCAGGCGATGGGAAGGTTGCCACGTTCACGCTGCGAATCGTCGAGCACGTCCCACATGGCATGGTGCAGGCCGTCTTCCATGCCATCCAATTCGTCCAGCCAGCCGCGAACCTCGCCACGCAGCTTTATCATCTCGTTCCAGATGCGCTGCTTCTGGTGCTCGGCGCCGTTGTTGCCGCCGTACTTGCGATCCTCCCACCGCTCGAGCGAGTCGAAGTAGCCCGCAATATCGGGCTGGGTGTCGCACACATAATCTTCGACCGACTGCGCGTAGCGTCGCACGAGCTGCTCGAGTTTGAGCGTTTGGGCATCGCTGGGCGAGTACTTGCGAACGACCGCCTGCTGGAGCTTCTTCCATCGATCGACATATTGCTTGGCGCCAGTAACACGCTGCTCGATAGCCAGCACGATCCGATTGCCAGCGCCGACCACTCGGTGAGCGGCCAAGGCCGCCGCGGCGTCGAACTTCTTGGCCTCGGGGACCATGGTGGAATAGGGAGCGTCGCCGCCGACCGCGGCCGTCTTCAAATCGGTCAGTTCGGCGGTGAACTGCGTTTCCATTTCGCTCAATGTTGCCACCCAAGCGGCAAGTTTCTCTTGGGCGCCGGCATCCTTCTCCGCGTCGGAACCGAGCGCGGCCACCATCCCCGACCGCTCCTTGCGAAGAAAGCCGGCCAGCTTGTCTTCGGCCTCCCAGAGTGCCCGCAGGCTGCCCGCGCGGAAATCTCGCAGCTTCTGATCGCTTTGTTTGTCCTTGGCCTTTGCCAGGTCGCTTGCGACGCGCGCCTCCACGCCGTCGCGATGGCGTCGCCATGCGTCGCGCAACGAGTCGGCAACGGGCGTCGCCTCGATCTTCAGGCGGCTGCGCCCGTTGATGTCGGGCAGCATGGCGTAGAACAATGGCGCCGCGGGCCCTTTGGCGTTGACCAGGAACACTTCGGCCGAGAACTCAGGGTTCGTGATCTTCCACACCCCTTCGTAAAGGAAGTGAACGCCAACGCTCAACCGCAGGGCCACCAGCAGCACCACGGCAAGTATGCTGATCTGGAAAGTGCGGTATCTCAGGGGAATCCTCCTTCGCGGTGCGCGATGTATGCACAGGGGAAATGGATACTGAACCGTTCCGAGCGGGCCAACCAACGGCGGGCAAAACGCGGGGAGAGTGCCGAACTTGGGCACGTCTCACCATATTCTAACCACACTCGAAACCGATTGCCAGGGCCGGGCAAGCGAGATTTGTCCCAGAATAGCCCGGCACGACACGACGGCGGGGAGCAATGCCCCCTCGGTGCAGTCTCACGGCATGCAACGCGAGTGGAATTCGCCAAGGTTACGATCAAGCCCGACCGTGCGCCATCCTCCTCCCTCTCCCTTCGGGGTAGGGTCAGGGCTGGCTCCTCTCTGTTCGCTCTATACTCAACACGGTCATAATCCTGCGGTTTTCGCGCGGCTGACCAAACCGCCGTGTTGGCAACGACAGCCAGCACAACTACAATTCGTAACCGTTCACAGGGGGACTGTCCCAATTTTCGCGGCACAAAGGGCGTTCTTTCCCAATGATCCACCGTTTCCGCCGCGAAAATGGGACTGTCCCCTTCGCATTTAGCGGCGAAAACTGCCTGCGCCGCTCCGTGAACGGTTACTACAATTCTAATCGTGCGCTTCGAGCGCGTCAAGCACCGAAATCCAAACTTCCCTTATTGATGGGCCCTCGGGAGAGGCGCAGCACAACCCTTGTTTGCATAAGGAGTTGCGGCACGAAAAAACTTTCGACGGGGCCCATTTTCGGCCTCTGCCGACACCTCTTCGGGCACTCTTTTCCAGAATC
>CAZASB010000097.1:2934-15070 GCA_964487655.1 uncultured Planctomycetaceae bacterium | reverse complement strand
TGGACTTCATTGACTACTTCAACCGCACGTTTGCCAAACCGTTCCGTTGGACATACACCGGACGTCCCACCACCGTCGCAACGACCAAACGGCCGGCGACCTGGAAGGAAATCTGGGCAAGATGCACGGAAAATAGGCAAATCTCAGCCCTGGTGGGCTGACAATTGCGGTTTGCGGCACTAGCTCGCGAACGTCTTCTCGACGAAGGACCAATTGACCACATTCCAGAAGCCTTCGACGAACTTTGCTCGAAGATTCCGGTAGTCGACGTAATAGGCATGTTCCCATACGTCTACGGTCAGAATTGGCGTCATCTGATGTTTCAGGGGCATGTCGGCGTTACTACCCTGCATAATCGTCAGCTTGCCGCCTTGGTCCTTGGCCAGCCACGCCCAGCCAGACCCAAACAGGGTCACGGCAGCATTGGAAAACTGTTTGCGAAACTCGGCAACCGAGCCGAAGTCGCGTTGAATCGCCTCGGCAAGCTTCCCGCCAGGCTCGCCGCCGCCGCCAGGCGTCATGCAGTTCCAGAAGAACGTGTGGTTCCACGCTTGGGCCGCGTTGTTGAATACCCCGCCGTCTGACGCAACAACTAGTTCGTCCAGCGACTTCTCGGCTTGCGGCGTTCCTTCGACCAGCTTATTCAGATTTGCGAAATACGCGGCATGGTGTTTGTTGTAGTGGTAATCCATTTGTTCCTCGGTAAGGAACGGCGCCAGTGCGTCAAGCGCGTAGGGAAGCTTGGGTTGCTGGAATGCCATGGCTAAGTCTCCAGTGGGTTGAGAGGTCGTAACATCGGGTCTTGACTCAGAGTTCGCCGCACCCGTGCAGCCGAACACCGCAAGCCCCGCGCCCGTGGTAAGTGAACTGACCAAAAACTGCCGACGTTTCATGGTGATACCCTCATTGCAAGAAAGGAACAGACAAGCAGTCTCAACTATCTTATCCCTGCACTATGCCACGGGCAAGGGGGCCGCAGGCAAGGAAGTAGCTTCCCGTGGTTGACCTTCCCACCAAAACAGACACCGGCACCAATCACAAACGAAACTGTCATTCATCACGAAGTTGCAAAATCAGGCAATATAGGCAGTATAGAGACACCCAGCATTTCTCACTGGAAGTCGGCTGCAGAAGTCAGCTACCATTTTTTGGAAACAAATGCGGATTGGGCAAGCTGTTCGGTCGAATATACTGTTGGTCTTTTCCCGACATTACTCTGCCTATCTTTTCCTTCGCGAGTGCGAGAGAGGTGTATCCACATGATGCGCGTTCTGCTGGGATTGCTTGCTTTGGGCCTCGCTGCGTCGGGCACGGGGTGTGGCATGTGTAGTCAGGCCTACGACTATTGCCCACCAACCTTCACCGGCACCGGCTGTGGAGTCTGCGACCCCATGGCCCGGGCCAACTCCGTCCTCTCCACGCCGCTTCCCCTCGGT
Source organism: uncultured Planctomycetaceae bacterium (assembly GCA_964487655.1). Taxonomy (GTDB): domain Bacteria; phylum Planctomycetota; class Planctomycetia; order Pirellulales; family Thermoguttaceae; genus PWXP01. Next base: position 13,634 of record CAZASB010000097.1, on the reverse strand, counting down.
ACCGGGGAGACGGTTGTTACCGAAGGAGAAGTCATCTACGAAATGCCGGGAAACTAGAAGTCGGAAATTAGAAGCTTCGGATGGCTCAGCACGCAACAGTCAAGTCGAATGCCTCAGGTTGAGTACCTCTCGTGGGTCGACTCTGTTTCATCCTTTGTTTGATCGTTGCGTCGCCAGGCTTCTTCGCCGGATGTTTTCGCGGAGATGGCAGCCGCGCGGCTCCGGTCGCAAGCGATGAGCCAGACGGTTCGGCGCCCATGGACGATCGCGCCGCGCCATTGGATATTCCGGTTGCGTGCAGGCAGGCTGTCGAGTATTGGAAACGGCAACTCGGTGGCCAGGGCTGTGCGATTGCCCATCCGCCCTTCGTCCTCGCCGGAACTCTCGATGAAGCCGTCCTGCAGGCATGGCACGAGCAAACAGTCCAGCCGGCGGCGTCCGTTCTAGGCAAGCAGTATTTCGACCAGTGTCCCGATCGGCCGATCACCATCCTGCTGTTCCAGGACGAGACGACGTACCGCGCCGAGGCGAAACGTCTCTTTGGCGATTGCGAGATCAGCCGCCATGGCTATTATCGGCCACACCTGCACACGATGCTTGTCAATGTTTCAGATGGCTGCTCTGCGCTGCTGCACGAGCTGACGCATGCGTTGATGGCGTTCGATTATCCGGAAGCGCCGGCGTGGCTCCGGGAAGGCTTGGCGACCCTGTATGAAGATTGCCAGATTGACGCCGGCTCGGTGAACCTCGTTCCGCAGGCGGGGTCGCGATGGAGGACACTCGAAGACGCCTTGCGTCACGGACGCTTGCCCTCACTGGAGTCGCTCTTTTGCGAGCCCCAATTCGATGGCCCAAACAGGCCGGTGTACTACGCGTTGGCGCAGCACTTCTGCTTATACCTAGCGCAGCAGGACAAGATGGCCCCGGTCTATCGCGCCGTGCGTGGCAGGGGAGGTAATGCAGTCGATGGCATGGCCGCCATTTTGCACGTGCTGGAATGCGAGTCTTGGGCCAACCTGGAGGATACCTTCCGACGCTGGGCCGTTTCACCTTGTCGAACTGTTTGTGGCCATTGCGATCATTGACGTTCGGGCGCCATTTCAGAGTCCGGCCCTGCGCGAAACTGGTCGGATAGCGCATAATATAAGGGAGGGGCAACGGTTCGCGAGGAGTTATCCTTACCTGCCCCTTCGCCTGATCTATCGTAAAGCGTCACGATGGGGGGCGTCGGGCCGCGTTGTCCGTGAGCGAATCGAAGCGTTGCAGCAAAGGAGAGTACCTCGTGGATAACGAACGACCGTCTGATTCCAAGCCGCCCGAACCCGGTCAGTCCAAGCCGCCGGAACGCAAGTCATCCCCCCTCGGTGGAGGGAACATAATCTGGTACCTGCTCGGCGCAGGCGTGGTTGCCATGCTGCTTGTCAATCTGTGGCAAGAGACGGGGCAGGCCGAAATAGCTTACGGCAAGCTGTACACGCTCATCGAGCAGGGGGCCTCGTCAGTTAATCCGAAGGCCGCCATTGAAGTGCAGGAAGGTCCGGAATCGGCCCCGATCACCGTGCGTTACTCCGGCCTCTCCGAACTGCGGTTCGGCTCTCACGAAATCTCTGGCAAGGTAACTCGCCAGGTCATTGCTCCGGAAAACAAGCAAACGCCCGCGAAGGAGGTCCCCTTTTGCACTGGAAGATTGGGACTACAAGACGATAACAACGAGTTATTCAAGTTCGCTCGCGAGAAAGGATTTGAAAACGTGGAGGCCGACACGGCACCCAGCGGATGGCGCATGTGGATGCCCATGATTGTCTTCACGGGCGGCTTCCTGCTGCTGTTGTTCTTCATGATGCGTCGGATGGGCGGTGCCGGTTCCGCCATGGCGTTCGGCCGAAGCCGCGGCCGACTCATCGCACAGGAGGACGTTGGCGCGAGCTTCGGTGACGTTGCCGGGGTGGACGAGGCGGTTGACGAACTGCGCGAGGTGGTTGACTTCCTCAAGACGCCCGAGAAATATCAAGTACTCGGCGGTCGGATTCCCAAGGGCGTGCTCCTGGTCGGGCCCCCCGGCACTGGCAAGACACTGCTGGCCAAGGCGATTGCAGGCGAGGCGGGCGTACCGTTCTTCAGCATCTCTGGCAGTGATTTCGTGGAGATGTTTGTTGGCGTCGGCGCGGCGCGCGTACGCGACATGTTTCAGCAGGCGCAGACCAAAGCTCCGTGCATCGTATTCATTGACGAACTCGACGCACTCGGAAAAACGCGTGGAAGCAGCGTTGTCGGCGGGCACGACGAACGCGAGCAGACGCTCAATGCGCTGCTGGTCGAAATGGACGGGTTCAGTTCGAACTCCAGCGTCATTGTCATGGCGGCCACGAACCGGCCTGAAACGCTCGATCCGGCCCTATTGCGTCCTGGGCGGTTCGACCGCCACGTATTGGTCGATCGGCCCGACGTGCGGGGGCGCGAGGCCATCCTGAAGGTTCACATCAAGAATGTCACCGTGGACGACTCCGTCAACTTGCGGCGCGTGGCGGAGATCACCTCGGGATTCGTCGGCGCCGACCTAGCCAACCTGGTTAACGAGGCTGCCCTGCTAGCCGCCCGGGCCAGTAAGAAGGCCGTGACCATGCAGGAGTTCAACGAGGGCGTCGAGCGGGTCACGACCGGGCTGGAGAAGCGGCAGCGAGTCATTCACGAGGACGAGAAACAGCGGGTCGCCTATCACGAAAGCGCCCACGCCTTGGTGGCCTACTGCCTGCCGAACACGGACCCAGTACACAAGGTCTCCATTATTCCTCGGGGGCTAGCCGCGCTGGGGTATACGGTCCAGCGACCCGAGGGGGATCGGTATCTGATCACCAAGAGCGAATTGGAGTCGCGCATTCAGGTCTTTTTGGCCGGCACGCTGGCCGAGGAGTTGATCTTCGACGACATTTCGACGGGGGCCCAAAACGACCTCGAACGGGCCACGGAAATTGCGCGCAGTATGGTCATGGACTACGGCATGAGTCGCCTCGGTCGGGTGAACTATCGCGAAAGCCGTCGGTCCATATTCTTGGCCAACGCGGACGAGCGGATGCCGAGTGAACGCAGTCACAGTGAGCACACGGCCCGCGAGATTGACCAGGAAATCCGCCACATCATCGACACGTCGCTGGAAAAGGTCCGCCATATTCTCGAAGGGCGGCGGTCCGTCCTGGTCGCCCTGGCCGAGGCGTTGATCGAAAAGGAAGTCATGGACACGGAGGAACTCAAGGAGATCATCGAGCGAGTTGCGGAAAGCCCCATGATCGTGCCCGGTACCGACGAGGTCTCCGTCTCGCCTCGCAAGCGAGCGAAGACACCCGCGTCCGAACAGAAGCCGCCGGCCACGGCCAAGGGTGGTTCCGGGTGAAGCCCATCACTTTTCCTCGACCAATTCCACTCCGCACACGAGGGCCGACCTGACGGTCTTGGCAACGAATTCGATTTCCAAGGCGTTGGAAACTCGAACGCCCTTGAACTCGCTCGCCACGCCACGATTCGGCCCGCCGGTCTCTTTAACGACGTCGAAGTCGGCGAGCACCTCTATCCTGAGCTACCAGCTTCGGTGGCTGCCAGGCTGGCGGGCAGTGACGGGTGGGACGCCGGGATGGAGCGCGCGGATGCTCACGTCGTCGATGCGAGCTTCGCCCAGACCGGTCAAGGCAAACGTGACTCGTAAGGAACCGCTGCGTGGAGCGACCCGGAACAGCGTGAACGCTCGCCAGCCTTTTGTCCGGCCAATCCGCTCGGCCAGACCCTCGCCGGAAATTGAGTCGAAGATCATCAGGCCGTCCACACTACCGGAAAGCGGCTGCGGGACGTTCGCATATCCATGGACGACCACAAGTTGCCCCGCTTCCACGGGAACGGACGGCGTGACAATCCAAACCGGCGGTATTTCCACTACCGCCGGAGGATTCTTCGGATCGGTCGGACGCGCCGTCATTCGCAGCCCCGTTTTCCCCGATCGCATTGCCTCGACGACCAGATCGGCAGCAGTCCCGCAGCCCTCGGCGACATATTCCATGTGTTGCCACCCAGATTGAAGGAGCAGGTCGAGCCGCTCGAAGTCGCCACCGACCAACTGGTTCTGTCCGTATTGCGATGCCTGGATCCGCTCGCCCAGTTTGCCGTGCCACGGTAGGATTGCGAAACTACACGCGCCGGGGCTTGTCACCGGTGAACTCAATTCGGCAACGGCGGCTTCCCAATGCCGCCGTTCGAGTATTCCGACGACTCGCATCGACTTCCGCGCGGCTTGGATGGCCTGTTGATATTCGCGCGCGGCCAGATGCCTGTCCGACAGTCGAAGTTGCTCTTGCGCCTCCCTCAATCGCGTGGTCGTTTCTGTATCTGGAACTGCGATGGACGCCAATTCCCGTTGAATTTCGACTGCGGTTCGCAGCTTATCGGTTGCCAAATCGCGGTAGAGCCGCGAGGCCCGCGGGCCAATCTCGCCGGCTCGGCCGCTAAGCTGGCTCACCAGGAGAGCGTCTTGTGCGAAGACCAGGGAACTCCAAAGCCCAAACCTTTCCAGCGTCAATTGCGTACCGCCGGTGATACGCTGATGCTTAGTGGAACCCAATCCGCCTGGACCGATCTCGTAGACATTGGCCGATTCCGGCACGCCGGGAACGACGATTGCCAGGGTGGGAACGCTCGGTTGACCGGGTACATACTGCGCTCCGGCCGATGACCAGAGCGGCAGTGCAAGCTGAGACCGAGTTACCCGCAACACGGAACCTGTCGCATCCTGGCCTTGAGCTTCAATCGATGCCTGGAACGTCCCGGCGGCAATCCAAGGCTCCAGGAGAGACAGTTCCAGGTTGACCAGTTCCAAGGTCATGGTTCGACGACTCGTGTCGCGGTCGGTATCGAGAAGATCCGATTCGGTCACGAATAGCAGACCGCGACTACCGGCTCCCAGCGCCGTGCGTGCCAGCAGGGCAATTTGCTCGTGCGGCACGGCCGTTGGCAATGTTCGTCCAGAGTCCAATGCGGCAAGCTGCTCGTAGAGCGCCGGCGATAGTTGTGTTTGCACGGTGGTCCAAATAGGCGTGCCGGGCCGTGCCAGCCGTGGCTGACGCTGCACCCAATAACCGTAATCGCGCAGTTCCAAGCTTGTGCCGAGTGGCCGCCGATCGAGCAACAAGATGTCCGCGTGCCGACTGAATCCACGAAGCTCGCCAACCACGCTGCATACAATGGGTCGTCGGCGCGAGCGGTCGGCCGCGCGAATCCGTTCGATCCGCAGACGAGTCGGTTCCAACTCCGCCGCCGTCAATCCTCGCCCCACGCACCAGGCCAGAACCGTGTCGTACTCTGGACCGATTTCAAACTGACCGATAACACTGTTGTCGCCGGGTGCGTGATTGAGCGAGTCCGGCGGCGGACAGATCAGCCAAAGCCCAAGTTGACTCGCATCGGCGAGCATAGCGCCGCTGGGAGGAATATCGCTCCAGACGGTATTGAAGCCAAGGTTCCGCAGTTGTTCGAGCGGCTCGCCGCGATACTGGACGGCCCTAGGGAAGAACGGTCTCCCCGCCACCGTAAGCACGCCGCCCGACAGCGCCACCGGCCGTGTGACGGGAGCATCTCCCAGGAAGAGCGGAGCCTGCCGAATCGATGCCTCCAACGGCATCGGAACAGCCCCGCCCAGACGCCCCTCGACGTGGCCAATTATTTCCAAGTCGTCAATCCAAGTGCTTGTTATGCCGGGACCACCATATACGTTCAAGACGATCGCGTCGACGAATGCCTCCCGGTCGTCCACCGAGGCGCCCAATTCAGCACGCAGGCTCCGAACTTGGCGAGCAAGCCGCTGGGGTAGGCCATCAACGGACAGTTGTTGCCAGCGACCGACATCGGTGTACGCGCCGCCGAGAACCAGAGTGGAAACCGGCGCGCCGGTACGCGGATCGGGTGTCCGTGGAAGGACAACGCGTGCGGCGACTTGCAGTCCGACGCGATCGGCACGAATCCACAGGCTCGGCCGCAACTCGTCAATGACCAGCGGGCTGCCAATCGCGTGCTCCAAATGCACATACGTGCCTGTCGACCCCTCAAGCGAGACCGCTTCGCATCCGGTGCCGTCTCGACCGTCAACCGGCTTGCGTTCGTGACGGACAATGCGGTACTGGGCATCGCTTCCGGCCTCGCGCCACGACGTTTGCGGGCCATTGAAGCCTTCGATCCAGGACGCATTGCCAAATGCGGGAACGGCCCCCCCCAACAGGGATGCTACAAGAATCACGGAAATTCGAAAGCCAGCGTCCATTGCCGTTGTGCCGTGCCACGCACTCGGAACCGAGTTCCGTGGCTACGTGGGCCGCAAGGATTTCCGGCTTGAGTCTAGGACATCGCCGAAATCCCGCGGAGGGTCCTACTTGGTTACGAGCGCCAGCCACGTTAGGGTAAAGGTAACCTCTGACGGGCTGTCCGGGAACTGGTGCCTTTTCTGGCCAATTGGCGGTAGTTTTGCGAATTGGCCGCGCGACCACACCTTGAAATGGTCATTTGGGGTGGTTAGCGTGTGCGTGGCGTTATGACAACGCAGACACTTCGAGGGCACCATCGTCGTAAAGCGTGCTTGTATCAGGATTTGCATCCTACTTCCAGATCAAACGTAGCAATTTGTCAACATTTCGGATTTGAGGCATTTTCCATGAACAATCATAACTCGTTTCTCCATAAGCATTTAAGGAATACGCCCCTCGGACGCTGACCGATCGGCACGAATCATGCATCTTTGCCCAACGAATCGAGATCAACCAGGAGCAAGCATCATGACTGACCGAGTACGTATTATGAAGACAGAACAAGACGAGATTCCGAAAGAAGTTAGCGATCTGGTCAGCGCGGTTGCCGAACTCCCACGCGAGTATCGGGTCACGCTGGAGCCATCGCTGAAGCGGGTTGTCGACAGCACGCGTCGCCGTCGTCGTATTCTGTTCCTCGTTCAGGACGCTTTGGGTCAACTGCGATTAGACATGAAGTACCTCGCCTTTGACTTGGAAGCCACCCGCCGCGAGAGGGATGATTACCGCAGCAAATTGGAAGGGCCCGCTTAGTTGCGGTATCTGTAGTAAACTAATACGCTGGAGGAAGAGGGGCGATTCGCTCCGTTGAAGGAACCATTCATGGGGGTTTGGACTGGCGATTGCTGCCTTCGCCTGCCTCGCTCGGCAGCGGAGGCGAATACGGCTCAATCCTCTTGTTTTTCGATATGAAGGATTTCGCGGCATGGCGCATCCAACTGCCGAACAGATGGTCCAGCGAGCGTTCGATCTCGGGTTACTGGACGACCGCCAGTTACGACAGGTGTGGTCCGAACTGGGAACACGCAACGTCAAGATGCGCGAACTTGTGCAGTTGCTCGTGCGACGTGAGTTCATGACGAACTACCAGGTGGAGCGGTTGATGAAGGGCGATCGCACCGGCTTCTTCTTTGGCGACTACAAGGTCCATTATTACGTAGGTAGCGGCACGTTTGCCCGCGTCTACCGAGCCGTCCATCGCGAGTCGGAGCAGGTGGTCGCGTTGAAGGTCTTGCGAACACGTTTCAGCGATAACCCGACCCAGTTTGGCCAATTCCTTCGCGAAGGCCAAGTTGGCATCGCGTTGCGTCACCCGAACATCGTCCCCATTTACGAGGTCGTTTCCGATGGAAAGCGGCATTTCCTCGTCATGGAGTTCGTCGAGGGACGAAACCTTCGCGAGTTTGTGAAGATTCGCAAGCGGTTGGCCCCCATCGAAGCCGTCCGCTTGATGATCGATATTATCGAAGGGCTGAAGTATGCCTTTGAGAACGGTCTGACTCATCGTGACCTAAAGATGAACAACGTGCTTGTCTCAAGTCGTGGACAAGCGAAACTCGTCGACTTCGGCTTGGCGTCCATGGACGAAACCCTGTCGGACGAGGCTTTGAACGAATTGCCCAATATCCGAACGATTGACTATGCCGCACTGGAACGGGCAACGGGAGTCCGACGCGACGATACACGTAGCGATATCTATTTCGTCGGATGCATTTTCTACCACATGCTAACAGGTTTCCCCCCGCTCTCGGAGACTCGCGATCGCCTCCAGCGGCTCAGCAAGAGCCGGTTCTCCGAGGTCATTCCCATTCAGAAGGTCGACCCCGTCCTGCCAAGTGCCGTCACCCTTATAGTGAACAAATCCATGATGCTCGATCCCGCGCGGCGGTATCAATCGCCATCGGAAATGCTGCACGACTTGCGGTCGGCATTGAAGCGGCTCGAGGACGACCCTTCAACGAATTCCAACGGGCCATTGATGGCGGGGCCCGGAACGGAAGCCGCGCGATACGCTCAGAGCCCAGCCGTCGCGACCGCCGAGCCTGAACACTCGGTCATGGTGGTGGAATCGAGTGTCGAGCTTCAAGATATCTTCCGCTCGGGACTGCGAAAGGCTGGATATCGGGTACTGGTAACCAGCGATCCTGGGCGAGCCGTGCAACGAATCCGCCAGGACGCCGCGACTGCCCAGTGCGTCGTCTTCAATGCCCAGGAATTGGGCGACGCCGCGCTCAATGGCTTCAACCAGCTTGGCGAGGATGGTAAGACGAGCGCCGTGCCGGCCGTGCTCCTACTCGACGCACGGCAGCACGCCTGGAAGGAGAAAGCCCTAACGGCCAAGCACCGTGTTGTACTCCCCTTGCCAGCCACCATGAAGCAACTACGAGAGGTACTGGCATCGCTTGTCGGCAATGCAGCGACCGCAGGGGCACCTCATTGACCTCCACACCGAGAGTTCTATAATTTGGGCGGTGCTCCCGTGGAGTACCACGCCGGGAAACCAGCGCAGGACGGCCAGAATGGCCAGTCCTTACCCAAACTTCCCCGTTTTCCTGACATAACGCTTTGTCGGTCAATTGGGACCACGTTCTAAGGAGATATGCCTAATGGCCAACGTAAAGGAACTGTCCGAGAGCAATTTTGAGGCCGAAGTCCTCCAATCCGAGCAACCCGTTCTGGTCGATTTCTGGGCCCCATGGTGTGGCCCTTGCCGCATGGTAGGCCCCATCGTCGAGCAGTTGGCTGCGGAAAACGCTGACTCCGTACGGATTGCGAAGATCAATATCGACGACAATCAAACCCTGGCAACGAATTACCAGGTGAGCAGTATTCCGACCATAATGGTCTTTAAGGGAGGGGAAGTCGTCGACCGGTTTGTTGGCGTGCAACCAAAGAACCGGCTGCAGCAAGCACTGGACCAGGCGCTGTCTTGAAACCATTTACAACTTGGGCTGAACTCTGACGGCCCACCTGCCGAAATAGGAAGCTGGATAAACTTTACTGGTTACGCGAACTGTAACGCGCGACTCGTCGCGGGTTTGGCTATGAATTGCCGGCTTTTGCAGGCCGTTTCGCAAGACCGGTATCTGTGACTTCGGCGGCGGGTATCGAAAATGTCTAAACCAAAACGAGAGGCGAAGCTTCGCCCGAAGATGGTCTCGGGCGACTCTCCTCCTGGAAAGGCCAAGCAAAGGCAGACCAAACGCATTGATCCGGCCCACGAGGTGGCTGGGCCGCCGGCATCCATCGCCACGAAGCCCATCGCCGCAGAGCCCGTCGCCACGAAGCCCATCGCCGCAGAACCGCCCGCGACGAAGTCTGTCGCAGAGGCACATGCGGACATCGCTCCCATTGCCTTGATGGATGCACCGGGCCAGGATGCGGTCGTCCAGCCGGCCCAGGAGCGTATTCACGTCCAGGCCGAACAGTTGGCCGGCCATCTACGCCGCCGTCTGAAAGAACTGGATCATCGCGAGTCCCTGATTAATGCCCGGAGCGCAGCGATTGATCGCGATACACGCGCCGCACGCCTATGGATTGTGGAACGTGAAGCGGAACTTGCCGCTCGCAACGACGGCCTCGACGAACGTCAGAAGGAGCTAGACGATCGCGAGGTGGAACTAAATTGCCAGATGCGGCAAGCAGTTCAAGCCAAAGCCGCTTCGGATGGGAACGATCTTGCCGAACGGCTGGCGGAACAAGCAAGGGTAGAGGCTGAACTGCTGCGGGAGCAACTTCGTCAGGAACGTCAGCAGTTCAGCGAAGAGGCACGCCGACAGCGACGCCGCTTAGCGGACGAACAACGTGCCACCCTGGCCGAGGTCGAGAAGCAGCGGGAAGCGGTCCGGTATCGTGCGGAGCAGGTAGACCGCTCCTGTGCAGCCCTGGAGCAACTGCGAGCAGAGCTTGGCCGCATGCATCGTGAAACACTCGAAATCAGGTTGGCAACCGAGGAGCTTTGGGCGCAGCTTTCCGGCGTTGCGCCGCCCGCCGCGCTGACCAACTCGCTTAGCGGCATTCGAAGTAAGCTGGCCGACCATTATCGATTTGCCAATGCCGAGCTTCAAGAGCAGAAGCAGGAACTGGAATCGATCCGCCGCCAATTGGTGGAACAGTACGACAAGGTCGTGCGACAGAAACAGAACTACGATCGCTGGGCACAACAGCACCAACAGGACGTCGAGGCCGATGCATCGCGACTTGCCATCCGCGAGGCTGAACTACAACAACTCCAAGCCGAACTTGCCGACCATTCACGTCAATGGCAAGCACAACGGCTCGACTTCGAGCAGCAAATACGACGACTCACGGCCGAACACGAAGTCATAACGGCGTAGCTTGCTAGACGAGTCGCGCCCGTCAACT
>CAZASB010000097.1:0-2834 GCA_964487655.1 uncultured Planctomycetaceae bacterium | reverse complement strand
GCCGAACACGAAGTCATAACGGCGTAGCTTGCTAGACGAGTCGCGCCCGTCAACTCGGATACTTCACCATTCGAGGCAGGCCGGACCAAGGTCGCGATGCGCGCGTCCCAAACGACGCAACGTACGGCGTCATACGGAGCCGCCATGCCACGAGTTCAACGTCCGAATTGCGACTGGAGGTTCAGCGGCGCTTCGGATTGCTTATTCCCAGCTACCTTGTCGTGCATAATTCGGGCTATCGCATCGACACGGGTGACTCCGAAGCTTGCGACGACTGCATCTCCTTGGCGAGCTTTTCGGCGGCCGAAGCGATTGCCTTCGCTGACTGGATCTGCGCCGGCGTGTACTCGGCTCTCGGGCCAATCGCGGTCTTCTTGCTGATAGCGACTAGATCTTCCCAGCTCATTTTGTTCTGGAAATGCCAAGCGGCAAGCTGTGCCGTTGTCTGGCCGACCTCGCCTTTGCCCAGCATCGTGCATAACGCCGCTATCTCGGGCCGAACAGCCACATCATGAATGGGCCGAAGTTCGTAAGGCATCTTCGGACGCGGCAACGGCAGTCCATGATCCAGGCATATGCCCGTCAGCCCTACCTTGATGGTATTCTCGGGGGGAACCGAGAAAAGCGCGGCGCCAGGAACGTTCCAAGGATTGTTGCGAGCCTGGTTTGCTCCATTGCGTCCCCCTTGCCACTGCGGACCGGCGACGACATTCTGAGGCCGCTGCTGTCCTTGGTTCTGATCGCCGGGTGGCCACGGAAATTGGTCAAACTGAGCCATTACCGGCACCACTCCCAACGCGGCGGGAACACTCACCAAAATTGGTTCCGAAGTCTTGTTCTCCAGCAGCAAGTTGACGTGCTTCTCGCTACGCGGGAAAACCTTGGCATCGATGTTCCCGGTCTCAATGCTATCGAACAGGTCGACAATTGGCGGTCGGTCCTCCTGGGCAACGACAGCAGCCACGGCCTGGGGTTCCGCGGCGGACAAACTCCCGGCCAGGATCAACCCGGCCAACAGAGTGCCCGGAAAGAACTCAAATCGAGCGTGGCACAACATGACAAGATCCTCCGTTGGTGCTTGAAACCCTTCCCTGACCCGGTGGGTGCCCGATGACCACACTGGCATATTCTATGCGCGGGGCGTCCGGGTTTCAAGCGGGACAGACGCCCACGCGTCCGGAAGAGGCGGTCGATGGGCAATTGTCAAGAGAGATTCGAGATTACTGGCGGAGCAAGGCGACAATTTCGACCAGGCATCGCGACAGGTCGTCGAGTTGAGCCAGTTCGGCCTGCCGCTGGGAGTCCGTGCCGGAATACGTTTCCCCGGCAGTCCGCTGCCGGGTTGCGGCAATCTGCTCGGCTAGAAGAGTAACGATCCGTTTTGGCGAGTCGGCCGTGTCGATCAGTTGCCGCGTATCCTCGGGTACTATCTGCCGGAAGAGTCTCGCGTCCTCCACGCGAAGAGCCAAGGTGTGGAGTCGAGCAACCAAGGGCGCCAACTCGGTGGGGCGCCATTCTCGCGGCTCGTACAACTCTGACTCCATTGCCCTGAGTGCCATATTCGTGCCGGCAATCCGGCTGCGAAGTTCGTTGACATTGACCCCGGTTGACGGCTGTGACGCTCTGTCCTCCTCCACATCGCTCGGCGGCGCGTCGTCCGCCGTGGTTTCGTCGAGTATCGGTTCACGTACCGCGCGTGGCGCGCTTTGGGCAATGCTGATGGGCATTTCCGGAGACTCGAACCCCGGCTGGATCCGATCGAGTGCCACCATCAGCGGGGTGTCATCTCTGTAAAGGACCGCAGCGTCGGAGAGTAGGTGCTTTCTTAGCGGCAAGGAGAGATCGCCAACCGGCCGAGCAGGCGAAACTGAACGGGCAGGCCGGCCTATTCCATCAAAACGCGGCGGTTCAGGTTCCGCCGGGATGGACGCAACACGGAAGTCCACCGGAACTGCCGCGGCGGCTCTCGCCCGCGCAAGCCCTCGGTCCAGAATGTCCGAAAGGCGAGGCTCCTCAACCGGCCGCCGTGCTGGGCCGAAGGCAACCTCGCTCAACACGGCGGTCGAAACGGAGGTCGCCGCAGCTAATTCCGTAAGTGTCCGACCGCATTCCGATCCGGCAAGGGCAACGGTTTCCTTGGAAATTGCGAGTAATTGTGGTTCCAGCCGAGCAACCGATGGCTCCTCGGTTCGATGTGCGGCAGGCGTCATTGCCGCCGGCAGGGTAGCAGCCACGGCTGACGAATCCGACTCGAAGGACTGGCCTGCGGCCGATGCCTCTGACATTGCCGGAGTTACCGCGACCACGGGGCTGACTTCCGGCGGCAGAAGTGATGCGAGTGACCGCATGTTGAAGCGGAGCGGTCCGGGTAACTCGGCCACCGAACCAGGAGTTGACGAGCCAATGGCCCCGACCAGCCAATCGAGCAGCTCGTACTGTTCGGCCAGCGGACGCCCCGCCGCTTGCCATGCCTCATAAGCTTTAAACCAGGCCTGTTGACGCTGGTTGTACGTACTGCGAGTGTTTCGGAAGGTTCGGTGGGTTAAGACACGATAATGCCGGGTCAACTGTTCGACGGCCTGGCTCTCACGGCGGTCCATTTCACCAACGAGTCGGTGCATGTCTGGCCAGGTGATTCGTTCCCGACGCAACTTCGCGTGCAGTGCGAGGCGGGCGGTCGCCGCCTCTTCCCGGGACAAGAGGATCTCGTTGGCCCGATTCAGACGCAATTCAATCCAATAGAGGAACCGCTGCTGCTCGGCCGGCTGCAACCGGGAAACTTGCTCCAGCAGGACATTCACGCGATCGGCTGGGCCTGAATGGGCCGGCGCGCC
>CAZASB010000096.1:0-15090 GCA_964487655.1 uncultured Planctomycetaceae bacterium | reverse complement strand
CCTGATTTCGTGCAGTTGCACGAAATCAGGGCTCTGATATCAAGGGGAACTTCAGGCTAAGGTAGGCATTACGCGGCCGAGCCGAGGCTCCAATATGTCGTAGATTCTCCAGCGATTGGAGAGTGGCCGCGTTTCGCTCTCGGTTGCCGGCTCGTTGCGCAAGTCCTTATATGTTGGCGTGTTAGTGGATTTCGTTCAGAGGTCCCTTCGCGTGGCACACTCTTTGCGACGGACGGAACATGGCCTACGAGGCCCCAGGAAGCCCATCGCCGGCAAGGCAAGTTGAGGTCGGTTGCCTGGACACTCAGTAGATACACCACTTGCCGCCGAGCATCAAACGGCGAACGCCGAGGGACATTCGATGATTCAAGCCATTGTCCGTCTTGTGGTGCCCGAAGGGAAACGCCTCGAGGTTCTCGACGTACTTCTGTGCTTGAAGGGGCCCATCGAGTCGTTGGCGGAGTGTCGGGGGTGCTGGATATGCCAGGACGTCGCAAACAATCACTCGCTGACGTACCTGACCCAGTGGGATACGCAGGACGACCTGGAATCGCATCTCCGTTCGGAGAGGTTTAGAAGGCTCCTCCCCTACATCGAAATGTCGGTTGAGCCTCCGGCCGTCAGTTTTGGCAGTATCGAGCATGTTCGGGGGATCGAGTTTCTAGTGGAGGTACTCAGTTCGAAATAATCATAAACAAGATCGAGAATGTCGCTTACCAGGGCTCACACGTGGGTGCGGTGCAGATCACGGAGGCAATCGGGCTACTGAAGACGGTGCAGCCGACGGGAGGGCTGGTTCGCACGGCACGTGCCTTGGGGATTTGCCTGGGGGATTCGCAAGCACAGTGAACTTGGTCTCGAACAGGCCCAAGTGCGAAACGAAAGGGTGAATCAGAATCGCCCGGACTGGTGGTTTTCGGCAGTTAAGGTATGCCGTCACGTCTTTCTATCGGCCTCGCGGAGACGGTCTACCGGGTCTTTGGCGCAAAAGACCCGGCTTGACCCGCCCTGCTGACATCGAATCGGCAGAATGCCCCTCATGGCTGGAAGTTTGCGAGAGCTATGTTTCAAGCGGTCCAGCCGCACGTCGGACATGTACGCTTTCAGGAAGTCGGGCTACTTGCCAACGGCCATCAGGTGCCCGAACGTTCGCAGGTACATCACGCCGCCGGCCACGGCCGGCGTGCTGTGCGAGGGCTCCTCAAGGTCGACCTCGGCCAGCAGGCAATACTCCTTCGTGGCAGCCAGCACCACGACGATCCCGTCGCGAGAAATACAGTAGAGGCGGTCCTGCACTCGCACGGGCGAACCGAAATACCGGCCGCCGACCCGCTCGCGCCAGTGGACCTCGCCGGTCGGAATGTTGAGACACTGGACCACGCCGGCGTCGCCCCAGAGGAACAGCAGGTTGCCATGGGCCACCGGCGTGGTGACGTAAGGAATCGGGGGAGCGATTTCGTAAGCCACTTTCGCCTCACCTCCCCTTTCAGGCACACCTGGTTCCACGGCGAACATCTGCTTCCCGCTCCCGCCCGTCCCAGCGCTGGCAAACACCAAGCCGCCCGCCACAAACGGCGAGCCGACACAACGGAACTTAAACAAGGGCAGTTGCCAGAGCCGCTTGCCGGATTCGGAATCATAGCCGGTGAACCCTGGGCCCCATCCCGTCGTAATAAGCTGGGGGCGTCCGCCTTCCGGCTGATACACAAGAGGGGTTCCATAAGCGGTCTTGACGGGGTTCCGCTCCACTTGCCAGTGGGTTTGACCCGTCTTGCGGTCCAACGCGACGATCCATGAATCGGCCTTGTTGTCGCACTGCAGGATCAGCAAGTCCCCGAAAAGAATCGGCGAGGTTCCAAAACCATGTTCGGAGTCAATTCCACCCATATCGCGTTGCCACACGGTTTCGCCTCGATGTCGGTCCAGCGCCAGAATGATGCACTGTTCGGGATTGGCCCACACAATGTAAACGTGTTCTTCGTCAACAGCCGGCGTGGATGCGTCGTAGGCGGTGGCATTTCCCAGATCGAACGTGGGTGATGGAAAAGATCGCTCCCAAACCAGACAGCCATTGGAGGTATCAATGCAGTAGATGCGCCGCGTGGCGTCCTCTTGGACTGCCGAAGTCACGAAAAGCCGATCTCCCCAGATCACTGGTGAAGAGTGCCCCAACCCGGGCAAGGGAACTCGCCACGCATAGTCGCGATTGGTCCAGTTCGCCGGAATCGTCGTGGCTTCGCTGGCACCGAGTCCGTCGCGTCCCCGGAAACGGTTCCACTCTTGCCCAAACGAGTCCGTCATCGTGAACGCTAAAACTGCTACGAATGTTACGAGTCGCAGAGTCTGCATCATGGCCAAATCTCCATCGAATTGCTCCAATTCTCTACCCAAATACGATTGTATGCTGCAATGGCGTAAGACGGAACCACTTGCGGTAACCCAATTCAAGAGGCTGACTCGCGTCATGTAACCGCAGTACCGCTACGAAAGTGGTCCTTTTGGGTGGCCTATTTGAGGTCGGCCTTGTTTCGACCGCTTGTGACGGATAAGATACGAAGAAGTTATTGCTTGCGGATAGTCTACCCATCCCCCCGACACTTCCAGAGAATCCCAGAGGTATTTCGCGATGCAACTGAGTGCCGTTTCTCGTCGTCTTTTGATTGGCTCCTTGGTCGGCCTCCTGATGGTACTGTCCTTGGCGCCGTTGGCAACCTCGGCGCCAAAGCAATCGGGGTTGACCGAACCCAGCGCTCGGGACCGCCAGATCACCCTGGCTGTCGTTGCGCTCCTTGGGCGTGAACACCTTTCCACGCACGAGCTGGACGACGAGATTTCTCGCCGGGCGTTTGAAAACTTCATCAAGGCGCTCGACCCGATGAAGGTCTATTTCTACCAGTCTGATATCGATGCCTTCCGGAACTACGCGGACCGTCTGGACGATATGGCTCGTCGGGGGGATATCAGCTTCGCCTACCTAGTGTTCAAAACGTTCCTGGAGCGGATTGACGAGCGGGTGGCGGTTATCGATCAACTGCTCGACGTGGAGCACGACTTCACCATGGACGAGCAGATGGTGGTGGACCGCGACGAGGCTCGCTACGCGGCAACTCCCGAGGAAGCCCGCGAAAGATGGCGCAAACGCATCAAGTACGACCTGCTCGTGTTGGCGGCCGACGCCAAGGAAAATAAAGAGAAGAAGAAGGACGAGGAGGCGGTCGATCGATTACGACGGCGGTATCACAGCTTCGCCAACCGTATGCGTCAGACAGACGGCGATGAACTACTGGAAATGTACCTCAGTTCGCTGACTATGGCTTACGATCCCCACACCAGCTACATGTCGCCGAGCACGCTCGAGAACTTCGAGATCATGATGCGGCTGAACTTGGAGGGCGTCGGAGCCTCGCTCCAGTCGGTTGACGGATACACGGTGGTCAAGAAGATCATTCCCGGCGGCGCGGCTGACCGGCAAGGGGAACTGAAGGTGGAGGACCGAGTGGTCGGCGTGGGCCAGGGCAACGAGGGTGAAATCGTCGACGTAGTCGACATGAAGCTCTCGGACGTAGTCGACCTGATCCGTGGAAAGCGGGGGACCGTGGTCCGGCTGGAAGTGTCGCCCGCCGATAGCACCACGCGGAAGGTCATTCGCATCGAGCGCGACCGCATTGAACTGACCGACAGCGAGGCCAAGGGCAAGGTGTTCGAGGCCGGACGCCGTCCCGATGGCCAGCCGTACAAGATCGGCGTGATCGATCTGCCGAGTTTCTACATGGACATGGCAGGTGCCCGGCAAGGGTTGCCCGACTTCAAGAGCACGACTCGCGACGTGCGCAACATCTTGGACGGCTTCCGCCAGGATGGGGTCGACGCCGTCGTGCTCGACTTGCGACGCAACGGCGGCGGCTCGCTTACCGAGGCGATCAGTCTGACCGGACTGTTCATTCCGGAAGGCCCCGTAGTGCAGGTGAAGGACAGCGAAGGCCGCGTGCAGCCGTACCACAACCTCGATCCTAGCATGGCCTGGAAGGGCCCCTTGGTGGTGATCGTCAGTAAGTTCTCGGCCAGTGCAAGCGAGATTCTCGCCGGGGCAATCCAGGACTACGGTCGGGGGCTCATCATCGGCGACTACGCAACGCACGGCAAAGGGACGGTTCAGAGTCTGATGGATCTCGGCCAGCAGTTGTTCCGTGTCCCGAACGCCCCGCCCATGGGTGCCCTCAAGGTTACCATGCAACAGTTCTACCGACCCAATGGTGACAGCACGCAAAAACGAGGCGTTGTGGCCGACGTCGAAATCCCGTCGCTCATTACGCACCTCGACGTGGCCGAGGGCGATCTGGACTTCCCGGTCGAGTTCGACCAAGTGGAACCGCTTCAGTTCAAACGCTTCAGCTACGTCAATCCGGCGGTCCAAGACCTACTCCGCCGCCGTAGCGAGGAGCGATGCTCCAATTCCGAGGACTTCGACAAGGTTCGAAAGAATATCGTCCGCTACAAGGAGCAGAAAGCCCGTAAATACGTGACCCTCAACAAGGAGAAGTTCCTTGCCGAGCGGGCCGAGTTGAACGCGGAACAAGAGCAGCAGAAGCAGTTGGAAGAGCTTGCCGACCCCAACGGCACCATGGAAATCAAGCGAGATTTTTATTTGGACGAGGCGTTGGAAATCACAGTGGACTTCCTCAACGCACGTCAGTTGGCCCAGGCGCGGTAAACGGCAGATCGTTGTCCACGGATTATTGTCCAAGGTCCGTTACGTTCCGGCGTGTCTCGCGCTGAACTCCAGCAATACGCTGGTGTTTGCCTCCGCCGGTCCGGACAGCTTTAGGTCGATTCGGACCCCATAGGGCAGCAGTTGCGCCGTTTTCGTGCGAGCTGGCGGGCCGTCGAGTTGGGCTACAGTCAGTTGCGGGGCTGCGGCAAACGGCGGACAGAAGGCCACATGCACGTTCTCGGTGCGCTGGCCGGGGGCAAACGATACCCGGACCCATCCGGCCAACTCCTCCACGCCATCGGCCAATTGTCGGCGAGTGAGTTGCTGGAGCACCTCGGCCGCAATGATCGCCGTCGGTTCCAAAACAGCAGCCTTAACTCCATGCGGTTCCGGACGATGCGGCGGATCGATCCTGGTCGGCAATCTGGACTTAATAGGTAATCTGGACCTGATAGACAGTCGGGGAAGCCACTGAAGGGTTGACAGCGGCGGTAATCCAAGGGGCCACCGCAGTTGCAGCATGTGGAAAGGATGCCACGAAAAGACCTCGCCCACGACGACAGCGCCCCACAGGCTTGCTAGGCCAAGCCATCCGCTGCCAGACACGCTGACCGAATACGCCACGGCGAGCACCGCGAGCGAGGTAAGAATCTGAACGGGCCAGCGCCACCCCCCGGCCCTACCCTGACGCGGTATTCGGCAGCTCGCGATCCGAACCAACCCGCCCATCGCGGCCAAGGCGATGCCCGCCATGGCCAGCGCGGCCGACGGAAGTGGCGCGACCAACGCACCCAGAACGCGGCGCAACAGGAGCACCGAGGCCGTGATCAGCAATACGCCCAGCAGCGCAGCCAGACCGACGCGCACCACCACCTCGACCTGCCGACCGGTCCCGACCGGCATTGCGGCATCGGCGCGGGTTAAACCGGACCGGTGTGTCATGGCGTCTACGGTGTTCTCCATGCCGGCATTACCCGGTCTTCAACCCGGCGGCGTTGGCCAACTCACTGGCACGGTGAGTGCTCTCCCACGTGAAATCCGGATCGTTGCGGCCGAAGTGGCCTCCAGCAGCCGTCTTGCGGTAGATCGGCCTGCGAAGGTCTAGGTACTCAATGATGCGGCCCGGTCCCAGCGGAAACAGGTCTCGCACCAGCTCACCCAGCCGTGTTTCGTCAACGCGGCCCGTTCCCTGGGTGTCGATCAGCACACTGACCGGCTCCGTCACACCGATGGCGTACGCCAGTTGCACTTCGCAAGCGTCGGCCAGACCGGCGGCCACAATGTTTTTGGCCACGTGACGAGCCATGTAGGTGGCCGATCGGTCAACCTTGGTGGGATCCTTTCCACTGAACGCGCCACCGCCATGCCTGGCCCAACCACCGTAGGTGTCGACGATGATCTTTCTGCCGGTCAGGCCGCAATCTCCGTGCGGTCCCCCCACTTCAAATCGGCCCGTGGGATTGACGAGGTACTTCAGCTCGCCGTTGCACAATTCGGCGGGCAGTTCCGGCTTGATGATCTGGTCGATCACGAACTCGCGAATCTCGGCCTGGCTCACGTCGGGCCCATGCTGCGTGGAAACGACCACGGTATCGATTCTCACCGGCTTGCGCCCCTCGTACTCGACGGTCACCTGACTCTTGCTATCCGGCCGAATCCAGCCAACCTCCCCTTGCTGCCGGGCAACGGTCAGACGGTTGGTAATACGGTGGGCCATCGCGATGGGCAGTGGCATTAACTCCGGCGTATCGTTGCAGGCAAACCCGAACATAATACCCTGGTCGCCTGCGCCAATCTCCTTGCCCTTCGTTGCGTCTTCATCGACGCCCATGGCAATATCGGGACTCTGCCGGTCAATGGACACCATCACGGCGCACGTGTTGGCGTTGATGCCAAATGCGTCACTTGTATAGCCGGTTTCGCGAATCACTTGGCGGACTACATCGGGGTAGTTAATGACTGCCGTGGTGGTAATCTCTCCGGCGACAATGGCAACTCCGGTGGTCACCATGGTTTCACAAGCCACTCGGCTGCGAGTATCCTGGGCAAACAGCGCGTCGAGCACGCCGTCGGAAATCTGATCGGCCAGCTTGTCGGGATGTCCCCCGCTGACGGCTTCGCTACTGAATAAATACTTACCTTGGGTCACGGAACACCCTCCAGGAAACGGATGGCGGGACTCGACTTGGTACCCGCGCTGCGCTGAAGGGACTGATTATAGCGGAGCCCTGCCGTCTTCTGCAAGGGTTAGATTCTTGTCGGATTCGGCATCGAGCCGGATACCCCCTTTGGTTTGCGGTACAACTGGGGTACAACCGGATGCCATGGTCCAACATGAACGACAGGCAATGTTTCCCGAGTTCGACAACTCGGCCGAGCCGACGACCGAACCTGCGGCCGAGCCGCCAGCCGACGCGGCGCCCGGTGGTTTTTCGACTGAACCGGCCGTTTGCCGAACTGGCACTCCACCGCCAGACGACCTCGCCGGCAAGACGGTTTGGGTGGTCGATGCGCACAACCTGATTTATCAGGTGTTCCATGCCCTGCCGGAAATGAGCAGCCCGCGGGGCGAGCCGGTCGGTGCCGTCTACGGCTTCGCTCGCGACATGCTGCACCTACTCGAACAGAAGCAACCCGACTACCTGTTCTGCGCGTTCGACATGCCAGGTAGGACCTTCCGCCATGAGTTATTCGAGGGCTACAAGGCCCAGCGGGCCAAGATGCCAGACGATCTGGTACCGCAAATCGGCACCGTGCAGCGGCTGATCCACACCTTGGGAATCCCGTCGCTCGGATGCGAGTCGTACGAGGCCGACGACGTCATGGCCACCCTGGCCGCCATCGTCGAACAGCGTGGCGGGCAATGCTTTCTGGTCACCAGCGACAAGGACTGCCGGCAGCTCATCTCCGACCGCGTGAAGCTATACAACATCCGAAAGGATCAGGTAATCGATCGCGAATCGCTCGACGAGACGTGGGGCATCCGCCCGGACCAGGTCGTCGACTTCCAGTCGCTCGTGGGCGATTCGGTTGACAACGTGCCCGGCGTGCCGCTCATTGGGCCCAAGGTCGCCCGCGAGTTGCTTGTCCGGTTTGAAACCCTCGACAACGTACTGGACCACGCCGACGACATCTCCGGCGCCAAACGCAAGGAAAACCTGAAGATCTACCGCGATCAGGCGCTTCTGAGCCGGGAATTGGTGCGGCTCAATCGCGACGTTCCGGTGGCCGTTGACTGGCGCGCCGGACGGCTTGGCGCGGTGGACGTAGCGGCCGCGCGAAACCTGTTTGAAGACCTCGGATTCCGCGGAATCGCTGCGCGCCTCGACTCGCTTGGCGGCCAGCCCATCGCTTCCAAGGAACTGGTCGGGAAGGCCCGATACCACATCGTCGATACGCCGAAAAAGCTGGCCGATCTCGTTGAGCGACTGAGCCGGCAGATGGCGTTCTCGTTCGACACGGAGACCACCCATCTGTGGCCCCGATGGGCCGATCTGGTCGGCTGCTCCTTCGCCACCAGCGGCGACGAGGCATGGTACGTGCCCGTTCGAGCCCCGGAAGGCGAGCCATGCCTCGACCTGGCGCCAACGCTTGCGGCCCTGCGCCCGGTGCTCGAAGATGCCAGCATCGAGAAGGTAGGGCAAAATCTCAAGTACGATATGATCGTGCTGCGCAACGTGGGTGTTACGCTGCGCGGCGTTGCCTTCGATACCATGGTGGCCAGCTACCTGCTCGACGCAGGCCGTCGTGGCCACGGCCTGGATGATTTGGCTCTGCGCTATCTCAATTTCACCAAAATCAAGACAAGCGAGGTGGTCGGCGCCGGACGAAATCAGGTACGCATGGACGAAGTACCCGTCGCGCGTGTGGCGGAATACGCTTGCGAAGACGCTGTCGTTCCGATGCGGCTGCGGCCGATTCTCGCGGAACGGCTGGAGCACGCGGGCCTGACCAATCTCTTTGCCGAGGTAGAAATCCCGCTGATCGATGTGCTGGTCGAACTGGAGTACAACGGCATCAGGATCGACGTCGAGCGACTGGCCGAGCTGAGCCGCCGCTATGGCGAACGCATGGATGCCACCGAAGCCGAGATTCATCAGCTTGCCGGCCGGCGGCTAAACATCGCCTCGCCCAAGCAACTCCAGCACATACTTTTCGAGGAACTCAAGCTACCGGTGCTGAAGAAGACGCCCAAGACAGGGCCGAGCACCGATGCCGAGGTGCTGGAAGAGCTTGCCCAAATGGGCAACCCGCTACCAGCGAAAATCCTCGAATATCGGCAATATGCGAAGCTGAAGAATACCTATGTCGACGCCTTGCCGAAACTAGCGCATCCGGACTCGGGACGCATTCACGCGTCGTTCAACCAAGTGGTCGCCGCCACCGGTCGTTTGTCGAGTAGCGATCCCAACTTGCAAAATATCCCGGTTCGCACGGAGGAAGGCCGCGACATTCGTTCCGCCTTTCTCCCCGGTTCGGATGGATGGCTCCTGCTGGCAGCCGATTACTCTCAAATCGAGTTGCGCGTGCTGGCCCACCTTTCGGCCGACGAGCGACTCTGCGAGGCGTTTGCCCGCGACGAGGATATCCACGCCCGAGTGGCCGGCGAGGTACACGGCGTTCCGATCGACCAAGTAACGCCTGCCATGCGGCGCGAGGCGAAGGCCGTGAACTTCGGAGTCATCTACGGCCAGGGGCCTGGCGGGCTGGCTCGGTCGTTGGGGATTCCCCGCGACCAGGCCGCGAAGTTCATCGAGGACTATTTTCGCCAGTACCCCGGAGTCGAACGGTTCTTTACCAACGTGCTGACCGAGTGCCGCAACCAAGGGTACGTACAAACCATCCTCGGCCGACGCCGGGCCATCAGCGGTATCCGGCACGACGCCGACCGCGCAAAGAACTTGCCGGAACGCACGGCGGTCAACACGGTCATCCAGGGATCGGCCGCCGACCTGATCAAACTGGCCATGCTGGCGGTCCAACGCCGGCTCGACCGGGAAGGGCGGCGCGCCCGCATGTTGCTACAAATCCACGACGAGTTGATTTTCGAGATGCCGGAGCAGGAGCGAGCCGAACTAACGAATTTGGTCCGCGAGGAGATGTCGTCCGTCCTATCGCTGCGTATCCCCCTGAAAGTGGATGTCAAGTGTGGACACAATTGGGCCGATGCGGAATAGGGGCAATCATCCATGCATACGGTTGGCATTTTAGGTGGCGTCGCCTGCGGAAAAAGCCTCGTCGCGCGCCATTTTACCCAGTTGGGCGCCGGCGTAATCGATGCCGATCGCTTGGGCCACGAGTCACTCGACGAGCCGGCGGTGCAAGCGGCGCTGCGAGATCGCTGGGGAGAACGGGTTTTTGGCCCAGACGGCAAGATAAACCGCGGGAGTGTCGCGGATATCGTATTTGCCACTACTTCCGAGGGGGACGCAGAGCGACATTTCCTGGAAAAACTTGTCCATCCACGGATCGCACATCGGCTTACCGTGGTGCGGGATCGGTTCCTCACGCAAAAATATCGGGTGGTGGTATTGGATGCCCCATTGCTTATCGAGGCCGGATGGGATAGGCTATGTAGTAAGCTGGTTTTTGTTGACGCGCCACGCCAGCTTCGGCTGGCGCGCGCCGCGGCGCGAGGATGGACTGAACGAGACGTCGTGCGGCGCGAGGCTGCCCAGGTGCCTCTGGAGGTGAAGCGTCGTCGCGCCGACGTGACCATCGACAATTCCGGAACGCCGCGGGAGACCCAAGCTCAGGTCGAGCATTTTTGGGCATCGCTCGCGGAACAGGACAACCCACCTCTGTCACCGTCTGCGTGACACCTCTCTACCTTTTCGGGAGTACCGTAATCATGCCACAATCGCGCTCATTCAAATGGGGCGTCGAGGAAGACAAACCGCGGCAATCGAATGACCGCGCGCCAAGCGCGGCCGGCGAGCCACCCATTCCCCGCCACGCCTTTGCCACCAATGACGATGGCAATACCGTGACCAAGAGTCCGATGATTTACGACCAGAACGAACCACTGTCCCTGGCCGAGGAGATCATTGCCGAGAGCGGTCACTTGCCGAAGGCTCAACTCGAAAAGCGTTACCAGCTTCCCGCCGATCCCGGCGATACGCACGTTGCGGAACTGCAGCGAATGAGCATGGCCGAACTGATCGAAGAGGCGCGCCGAGGGAACCTTACCGATTACGCCGGCATGAAGAAGCAGGATCTCGTCTTCAAAATTCTCAAGGAACGCATCAAGCTCAACGGCCTGATGTATGGCGAGGGCACGCTCGAAATCTTGCCCGACGGCTTTGGCTTCCTTCGTAGCCCCGAGTATCACTACCTGTCCTGTCCGGACGACATCTACGTCTCGCCAAGCCAGATCCGGCGTTTCGGACTGAAGACCGGGGCGAGCGTGTCCGGCCAGATTCGGCCGCCGAAGGAGAACGAGCGCTACTTCGCCCTGCTCCGAGTCGAGGCCATCAACTATCAGGACCCGAACCTCCTGTCCGGCAAGGTCTCTTTCGACGACCTCACGCCCGTCCATCCCGACGAGCGGGTTCGCATGGAAACGACGCCGGACGAGGTCAGCATGCGGGTGGTTGACCTGATTGTGCCGATTGGCTTCGGCCAGCGAGGACTGATTGTCAGTCCGCCCCGCGCGGGAAAGACCATTCTACTGCAGAAGATGGCCAAGGCGGCCCTAACCAACTATCCCGACCTGTACGTCTTCATGCTGCTCATCGACGAACGGCCCGAAGAGGTAACCGACATGGAGCGACAAGTCAAGGGCCCCAATTGCGAGGTAATCAGTTCCACGTTCGACGAGAACTCCGCTCGCCACGTACAAGTGGCCGAAATGGTGCTCGAAAAGGCCAAACGCATGGTCGAGTTCGGCACGGATGTGCTGATATTCCTTGACTCCATCACTCGCTTGGCGCGAGCGTGGAACGCCGAGTGCCCCAACTCCGGCAAGCTGCTCTCCGGCGGTCTTGACGCGAACGCGCTTCAGCGGCCGAAGCGATTCTTCGGCTCTGCTCGCAGGGTGGAGGAAGGCGGGTCGCTCACCATCATCGGTACGGCCCTGGTCGACACGGGTAGCCGCATGGACGAGGTTATTTTCGAGGAATTCAAGGGGACCGGCAACCAGGAGATTTCGCTCGATCGCAAGCTGGTCGACCGCCGTATCTGGCCGTCCATCGACATCAACCGCAGCGGCACCCGGCGGGAAGAGATGCTCCTAGACCCAGAAGAGCACCGGCGAGTATGCATCCTCCGCCGCGTGCTAAGCGACATGAACCCACCCGATGCCATGGAACTGCTCGTCAGTCGACTCGAGAAGACTCAGTCGAACGCCGAGTTCCTCATGAGCATGAACATGAAGTGAGACCATGCCCAACATTTTTGAAGGAAGTTCGACGGCGGCCGAGGGGCGATTTGCGATTGTCGTCGCCCGCTTCAACGAGTCCATCACTCGCCGATTGCTGGACAGCGCCGTACAAACGTTCGTCGATCACGGCATCCCCGACGCCCGAATCGACGTCGCCTGGGTGCCCGGCGCCTATGAAATACCTACCGTGGCCATGCGACTGGCGCACTCGGGGCACTATTCGGCCGTGATTTGCCTCGGCGCCGTCATTCGCGGCGAGACCACGCACGACCAGCACATCAACCGGGCCGTGGGAAATGCCCTGGCTCGAATCGGCATGGAAACAAGCGTGCCCACGCTCTTCGGGCTACTCACATGCGACACGCTGGAACAGGCCATCGCCCGTTCCGGCGGTGATGCCACAACCGGTAAGGACATTGCCCGAAAGATCGTCGGCAACAAAGGAATTGACTGCGCGCTGGCCGCCCTCGAAATGGTCAATTTACTCGCAAAACTCCCCTGATAGTTGTTAGTTGCTAGTGAGAAGTGAGCGTGGAGCGAATGGCTCAAATCCCAAATCCCAAATCTGACAACTGACAACCAGCAACCAGCAACTAACTATGTCCCGACGAAGCCGTGCCCGTGAAGTTGCGTTTCAGATCCTGTACCAGGACGACCTGAACCCGGGTGGCGATCCGGCCGCGCGAGATCAGTTCCTCCGGCGACGTCTGGACGACGATCTGTATGAATTCGCCCGTGAACTGGTAGCTGGGGTTCGGCGCAACCGCGCGGAGATTGACTCTCGTCTTTCCGAAACGGCGGAAAACTGGACGCTCGCGCGCATGGCGGCGACCGATCGGAACGTGTTGCGGCTAGGGGCGTACGAGCTTCTGCACACCGACATCCCGGAGCGAGTGGCCGTGGACGAGGCAATCGAGTTGGCCAAGCGCTACGGAACCGCCCGGAGTTCTCAGTTCGTCAACGGAATTCTCGACCGCCTTATGAAGAAAACGGAATGTAACGATCATGGGACTGTTTGACCAACTGAAACAAGGCCTGCGGAAGACTACGCAGCTCCTGAATACCGACATTCGCGACCTCTTCAAGGCAGAAGGCCGGTTGGTTGACGACAACGCGCTGGAGGAGCTGTTCGAGTCGCTCGTCAAGACCGACATGGGCGTGCAATCGGCTCGGCAGATTGTCGATGACATCGGCACGCAATTTCGGGCACGTGTCGTTCTCCCCGAGGAATTGATTGGCGCGATCAAGCAAACGCTCAAGCAGCTCCTGGCGCAACCGGCCAATCCTATTCGGTTCGCGCCCAGCGGCCCAACGGTCATCATGGTGGCAGGCGTAAACGGCTGCGGCAAGACGACGTCCATTGCCAAACTGACGAAGATGTTTCGCAACGAGGGCCGCAGCGTGGTCCTTGGCGCCGCAGATACCTTCCGCGCGGCGGCCGTCGAGCAACTGAGCGTTTGGGCCAGCCGACTAGGCGCGGAAATCGTCACCGGCCAGCCCGGCAGCGATCCGGCCAGCGTCGCTCATCGTACCGTTGCCAAGGCGATGGAAGACGGCCTTGACGTGGCGATTGTTGATACGGCCGGCCGACTTCAAACGCAACAAGGGCTCATGCAGCAGCTCACGAAAATCCACCGTGTGTTGGGCAAGCAGGTTCCCGACGCTCCGCACGAGGCGCTCCTGGTGCTCGACGCCACGACGGGCCAAAACGGCATCAGCCAGGCAAGGCACTTCACCGACGCGGTGCAATGCACTGGCATCGTGCTGGCCAAGCTCGACGGCACGGCCAAGGGTGGAGTTATCGTCGCCATCCGCCAGCAGGTGGGGCTGCCCGTGAAATACGTGGGCGTGGGCGAACAGGCTGACGATCTCGCCCTCTTTGAGCCCGATCCGTTTGTCGACGCGATGTTCGAGCAGGCGTGACGGCCAATCTTTCCGGGGTATCTTTTCGTGTCGTTCGTGTATTTCGTGGTCAATCGTCCGTACCTGGGGCCAGGCCATCGGCGGGCCACTACGCAAGCACGGGAACCACGGAGGGAACCGGCAGTTCGACCAGTCCGACCTCGACGTCGACGGAGCCCCATTCGCAGTCAAACGGAATGCAAATGGGTGTCGTATTGCTTGGGAACTCGATGCAATGGCCTTTTCCCGTGATGACCGAGGGAAGACTGACGCTCATCTCGAACTGCTCCAGCTTTGCCTTGGCGCAGCCGGCGATCATGTTGGCCAGTTCGCCAACGGCGTCAATCACGTCGGCGTTAATCGATGACGGCCGTTCTTCTTGCGTCAATATTGCCGTTGCCCGCAAAGCGGCCTCTCGATCCAGACTCAGGACGATGGTGCCCCGTGCCTTGCCGGATAGGCCAATGACGCCGCTGATCTGGTGCCGCGGCTGAAACCCGCCCTTCACAAATGGCTGCCCCCGTACGAGTTCCGTACCCAGCATCGTGCGGAAAACGCTCAGGACGGCAGTCACGAACGGATTGATGTATTCCACTCGCATTGGAATCATGCTCCTCGGCGTAAGTTCCCCGGCAAGGGCAATAGCCGTCTCGAAGAACGACCTTGCTCAAACGAAGTACCTTGCTGTATTTACAGAATCCTACGTTACGGTATTGCGAAATGACGATCCACCCAGGATACATTCCCATCGCGTCACTGCCGACAATAACGATTCTTCCGGTAAAACGAGACGCATCTGGGCACATCCAAGAGAAGCACTACCGCCACACACTCCGATAGGCGTATTTCCTTGCCACTGGTTGTCTTACGTGGCAACGCGTCTGGCCCCAGGGTCAAGGCCCTCGTTGTGCTACACAAGTCCGAGCCGCGCAAAAGGCCACCGTGCGGGCTTGCCCCGCCGGGGCGGTGGTCAGTGAGCTACAAGCAGGATTCATCCGAAATATCCCCCCTGCGAATCGCCGCCTTCGGCGGCGATTCGCAGGGGGGATGGGGAATCTGGTGGCTGCGGCGCGGTAGCCGACTGACCACCGCCCCG
>CAZASB010000095.1:0-15123 GCA_964487655.1 uncultured Planctomycetaceae bacterium | reverse complement strand
AGGCCCCACTGCTACCAGCTTACGCATGATCCATGCGGTCGTCGATACGTCGCTACCTTCTCCCTTCGCGGAGGCATGGCAGCGGGATTGATCTATCGCCCCCCCCAGTGTAGTAGACAGTTGTGCTTCATTGGTGCAGACTCCGATTGTTTACGACAGGTTGACAGAAATGCCCGACGCTGGTAAGTTTGTGAAAAGATCAAATAATTGTTCTGGGGAAACCTCGGAAAGAGGGACGGGCTCCACGATACTGCGGCGAAGGGCCGTGGTTGGCGCTAGTGGCGAGGTGCCTGTCCCTCTTTTCGAGTGGGTACCCGCCTGGAGTCTGCGCGGGTGTATCACCGCGTCGGTCTAATGTCTATGTCACCAGAAACCGAGCTTTCCGCTGATACTCTTGAACGACTGGCAGCCTGCGAGGCCGCCATAGGGTACGAGTTTGCCAATAAGTCGCTTTTGTACGCTGCTCTAACGCATGCCTCGGGGGCCGAAACCCGGCTGGCTTCCAATGAGCGGCTCGAGTTCCTCGGTGATGCCATTTTGGGCGCCGTAGTCTGTGAAATGCTGTTCCATCGGTACCCTGATTACCTTGAGGGCGACCTCACTAAGATCAAATCAGTCGTGGTAAGCCGCAAGACTTGTACGAAGATTAGCCAGGAATTGGGGATCGAGGAATGGCTTATCCTTGGTAAGGGGATGACCACAAGCCCTCGGGTGCCGCCGTCATTGCTAGCAGATGTGCTTGAGTCGCTGATTGCCGGCATTTACCTCGACGGGGGCGATGCCGCCGTCCGTCGCTTCATCAAGCGACATATTGGTCCGGAAATTACCCTGGCCGTCAATGGCAAGGTGGGCAATAACTACAAGTCGCTCCTGCAGCAGCTTGCCCAGCGAGAGCATGGCACTACCCCAACCTACCAGTTGCTTGACGAAAAAGGGCCCGATCATAGCAAGTGTTTCATGATTGCCGCGCAGATTGGCGGGCATCGCTATCCATCGGCGTGGGGCAGCAACAAGAAGGAAGCAGAGCAGCGAGCCGCTCGAATCGCCTTGTGCGAGTTGACCGGTGGGCAAAATGACGAATCCGGCTTTCCGACCGAGGAGTAATTCAACCGATCATGCGCGTCCTTTCCGGCATCCAGCCTACCGGCCGTTTTCACTGGGGTAACTATTTTGGGGCCATCCGCCAGTACATCGATTTGCAGCACGAGGCCGATGAAGCCTTCTACTTCATTGCCAACTTACACGCTCTAACCACGGTTCGCAACGGCGACCAACTGCGGCAATTGACCCTCGACGCGGCCATCGACCTGTTGGCGCTCGGGCTCGATCCCGACAAGGCCACCTTGTTCGTCCAGTCGGACGTGCCCGAGGTGAGTGAACTGTGCTGGCTGCTGATGACCGGAGCACCCATGGGCCTGCTGGAGCGATGCCACGCGTACAAGGACAAGAAGACGCGGGGGCTGTCAGCCGACGCCGGCCTGTTCGCCTATCCCGTACTCATGGCTGCCGATATCCTGGCGTATGACTCCGACACCGTCCCTGTCGGCGACGATCAAATCCAACACATTGAGGTGTGTCGCGATTTGGCGGCAAGCTTCAACCATCACTTTGGACAGGTGTTCGTTCTGCCGAAGGCGAAGGTGCTCGACCATTCGGCGCGCGTGCCCGGCACGGATGGCGAGAAGATGTCGAAAAGCTACGGCAACACGCTCGACGTGTTCGACGACCCGAAGTCGCAGCGCAAGAGCATTATGCGAATTGTGACTGACTCCAGGCCCGTCGAGGACGCCAAGGCCCCAGAGACCGATCACCTCTTTCAGCTTTTCGCCCTTTTTGCCGACGACGCGTCCAAGGAAGCGATGGCCGCCACCTATCGTGCCGGCGGCTTCGGCTACGGGCAGGTCAAGAAGGCGCTGGCGGATCTGGCCGAAGGCTTTTTTGCCGAGGCACGCCATCGCCGACGCGAACTGGAAGGGCAGCCGGACCGGGTTCGCGATATCCTTGGTGATGGCGCTGCCCGGGCACGCCGCAAGGCGGCCGAGGTGCTTCTCCGGGCGCAACAAGCGTGTGGGGTCAAGCTGACCGTGAAGTGATTGCTCGCAAGGAGCCGTCGCCTTCGCACGAAAGTAAGCATGGCAAACATCGTTGGCATCGGCACCGATATTACTGAATGCCTCCGTATCGCGAGGATGATCGAGCGTTACGGCGAGACCTTCCTTCGTCGCGTTTACACTGCGGGTGAAATCCAATACTGCCATGGCCGGAACCAGGCCACGCAGCACTTCACGGGTCGGTGGGCCGCGAAAGAGGCGATCCTCAAGGCCCTGGGTATCGGCTGGCGCTCAGGCATCGCCTGGCACGACCTGGAAATCCGCGCGGAAACAAACGGCCGACCTGTCGTGGCCTTGCGAGGCGGTGCCCGCGAGGCGATCGAGCAGGCCGGCATCGTTCAGGTGCTCGTGAGCATCTCCCACTGCCACACGCATGCAGTCGCTTACGCCTTGGCCTTGGGGAAGGAGTGAGAGGCAGACTCGCGCATTATCAGCCAATCGAATTCGCCGATTTCAAACGTGCATGGAACGGATGAAGGCACGGCCAGAGAGTGGGAAACCAGACGACGAACCGGTCCGGAGAATCGTTGCCCGACGGTCGAGGTCATTGCATTGGATTGCAACGACCTAGAACCACAAGCAGCGCGGCAAACTATTTCTCCCACACGAGCTTTCCGTCGCGGAATACGGCAGGCGCCGCCGTGGCAATGCACATGCCGTTGTCCTTCTTGACGTGCCTAGCGATCATCAGTCGAGCCTCGCCCTTGGCGGACGACGGCAGCGGATAGACGCCGACCGACGCGCCGATCAGATTTTTGGCAACCACGCGGAAGTCCTCGTCCGCCTGGATCGTTCCCAGCCCGTATGTGCCCAGCCAGAACCAGCCGTCGGCGTAGGTCATCGCCTGCACGCCGAACGACGTCTTTCCTGGAACTTGGAACGTAGCGACTTTGTGCTGGAAGTCGGGCGTGAACTTGTGGATCAGGTTGAACGCCTGCTCACTGTCGCGCGGCTTGCCCTCCGCCAGGTAAAAGAAGCCCTTGACGAATACGATTCCGTCAACCCCGCCCCCGTCTTCCAACACGGCAATGCGCCGAACCGGTGCAAGATCGTCGCAGTTGTAGACGTAGATGAAATACTCCTCATCCTTCGCTCCGGCGAACTTTCGATCGACGGCGACGTACAGCTTGCCCCGATGAACGCAGCAGTCGCCGTGATGACTCACAACGTCGCGCCGCCGAATGGCGTTGCCTGCCTTGTCTGTCTTCAAGAGCACGGAGGTAAACGACCAGTAGATCGCCTCGTCGTCCGCGTCGAATCCCTGCAAATGGTGGGGAAACTCGCCATCACAGCGGATCTCTTGCGCGCAGAGATTTTCCCAAATGCCGAGCAGCAACACGGCGCACCCGAGGAAAGAATTCAAGCAACCGAGGACACGGCAGCGCGAGATGGTTTTCTGCATGGTGAGTTCCTGGCGTAAACCCTAAAGCTGTCCCCCAATGTACATGCCTCATCCACAGCATCGACGTCGTTGATCAGAAGACGGAAACGCGTGCCGAGATCGATCAGGGCGACGTTCACCGCCGGTCCGACCGGCGCGGTGAAGACTAGGCGTACTGGATCCTCCTTGCCGCCGATGGACAGGGGGGCAATCTCGCAGGATGGCTTTCTACCCGCCAGCGAGGCGCAGACCTCCAGCATGTGTGCGCCAAGCACCTTCGGCCCTTTGGTGTTGAGATGGTACGTGTAGTCCTCCATGAACGACGTGCCGCCGGACAACCCTTCGGCCATCGCCTTCATCATGCGCACCATGGCGGCGGTCTTCCAGTCGCCCTCGGCCCCAAAGCCGAAGCCGTCGGCCATCAATCGCTGAACGGCGATGCCGGGCACCTGGTCGATTCCCGGGAGGTCTTCAAACGTATCGGTGAATGCATCGCATCCACGTTCATCCAGGAAGACGCGCAACCCCAGCTCCGCTCGGGCGGCGTGGTACAGCGCCTCGCGACGTTCTCTCCCTGGACGCAGCGCGACCGCCATTGTGTATTGCTGGTCGTACTCGTCTAGCAGACGGTCGATGTCCGAGTCCGGCACCTTCGCCATGGTATCGGCCAACTCGCTTGGGCCGTACCCGTTCACCTCAACACCCAGACGGATCTGTGCCTCGACCTTGTCGCCCTCGGCTTTAGGACCATGCGTACAGGCAAATGGCCCGAGGCATTCAATTCCTCGACCATCCGGGCGCTATTCTCCGCGACCTGTTGGAGGACCTGTTCGCCATAGAGCGTTTGGCTACCGACAACAAACCACGCCTCCAGCATTTTCAGTTTCACGATGGTTCATTCCCGTGGCCTGTACCCAGCCTGGGGCGGATGGCGCTACTCGTCCCAAAGCGGTGCCTACATGGACATGGCGATCCTTCCCCTCGGAGAGCCACCATACCACCCGCCGTCCGCCGAGGAAAGCCCCGGCTCGGCTGGAACTGGGGAAATAACATTCCGCCGTTACGATGTGTTCCCGCCCGTTTCCGTCAAATATGTGTCATGCCATTCTTGACACGCGAGAGAGCCAGACGGTAGACTGACGACAACCTTGTGATACGAGCCGTGCCAGGGGTTACGGTCTTTTCCAGGGGCGATTAGCTCAGTTGGCTAGAGCACCTCGTTTACACCGAGGGGGTCGGCGGTTCAAGCCCGTCATCGCCCATTGTAATTTAACCCTCGCTGAATCCTGGAGTTAGGATTACCTTCCAGCGGTCGAAAGTGCAGTCTTAAGGCAGACAAGAAAAGGGGTAGTACTACCAGCGGTTCCTGGAACGGGGATTACTGCGGACAAGTAAGCTGCATCTGATCGACCGTCCTGCTTGAAGATCGGTTCGGGCATCAAGGGGATTACTGCGTTGCAGCCAAGTGAAGACGGTGTTGAAGGCTGGCCTGAGATGTTCCGGATCGACTAGATCGAGGATCTCTCGCATGCGTGTGTCGCAGGGCACGTTTTCGACGTGGAAGATCATCTGCAAGTTCTTCTCGTCCACTTGCCTTCGCTGGTTGAACGCCAGCATGGACGGATCCTTCAACGCACGTTCACCTGCCGCGACTCATTGACGAGATATTGTGTGAAACCGTGCAGGATCGAGGTCAGTTGTCGAGCAGTTGGCGGATGAAATGGGCTTTGGGCTTGCCGCCGGTGCCGGTCAGGTGTTCGGCGAGGTATCGTTGGCGGTCGCGCGGGTTGTGCGGCGGGCGGAAGTTGTCACCTTTCTGAAGGACGGGACGGAACTCGGTGATGCCGCCGAACTCGCGACTCCCGGCCGCCTGGCACGGAAACCAGTGTCCCTCCCCCTGATCGTCTACCAGGTAGAATTCCGGATAGGTATGCCCGGGCACCCAGACTGATCGTGCTGGGACGCCGGCCGCTCGGCAGATGGCAATGAACAGGGATGTCATCTCTTCGCAGTCGCCGTTGCCGTCGCGCAGGGCCGCGAGCGCGCCCTTGATTGGCCCGTTCTTGTACTCGACGTTTTCGCGCACCCAATCATAGATGGCTTCCACACGTTCCCAAGCCGTGGCCGCGTCGGCGCCAACTTCCTTGGCCAACGCACGGATTCTTGCATCGCGGCTCTCGATAAGCGGACTGGGTCCCAGGTAGATGCGCAACTGGCTGTTCAATTCGCGATTGTCGGGAATTCGGAACTT
Source organism: uncultured Planctomycetaceae bacterium (assembly GCA_964487655.1). Classification (GTDB taxonomy): domain Bacteria; phylum Planctomycetota; class Planctomycetia; order Pirellulales; family Thermoguttaceae; genus PWXP01. Next base: position 9,380 of record CAZASB010000095.1, on the reverse strand, counting down.
CGACGTATCCGACGGCGGAAGCAATGTGCTCCGCTCGATCTCGAACGTAATCACCGCGCGAGCCTCTTCGTTGGCAGGCAGGAATGGAATGTTGACTAACATCTGCTTGACCGTACCGTCCACCATTCGATACCCAATGGTCGTGTTGGGGCTGACGTCTTCCTCCACCACTCGCACCTTCTGCTCGGGCCAATCGATGGGCACGGGCACGGAGCCAACCAATCCTCGGCAAGGCTCGCCCACCGCTCGGACCTCCATCCCCGCCTGCCACCGGGCCGTGCGAGTTTCGCCCACGGGCGCTCCGCCGGTATCGCCTTTCTGGAACTGTGCCGACGCCGGACCGGCGAGTAGGAGTAGAAGGGCCATCGCAATCGGATTTGGAAACCAACGCACGTTACACCTCGTGAATTCCCTAGGGGGTGCGAACAAACGGATAAACGGAGGGGCTTCACGGAGCCTCTCTTCTTGTATTGTAGCCTACGAGACCAGCGCAACCTTGGCAGTGGGGGAGTTCTTCGAAAATAGGCTTGACCGGCCCGGTCCAGCCGTCTATGGTATTGCGTAGGGGGATTCCCCCAAAACTGGTTGTAATAAACGGGGCCCCTCACGCGGAGGCCGGTCGGCTGATGCCACCGATGGTAATTGATCTGGGACGAGTCGAGGATTGGCGCGACGTAGTCCACCGAGCCGTCCAGTCACTCGCCGAGGGGGGGGTTGTCGCTTTTCCCACCGAAACGGTTTACGGTCTGGCTGCCAGTGCGCTGGACGAGTCGGCGGTTGAGCGTCTCCTGGTTCTGAAGCAGCGCGAGACCCACCATCCGCTGGCTCTTGCCATCCGATCGCTGGAAGACGCTCGCGACTATGTTCCTGACATGAGCCCGCTCGCCCTGCGGCTGGCTCGGCGTGGCTGGCCCGGGCCGATTACCCTGGTCGTCGACTGCTCACATCCGGAAAGCCTCGCCCGACGACTTCCGCCCAAGGTTCGTCGGTCGGTTTCGCCTCAGAATACGGTTGGTTTGCGAGTTCCGGGCCATCCGGCCATTCTCGACGTGCTTCGTATGCTGGCCGGACCGCTCACGCTGACCAGTGCCAACAGGGCCGGCGCATCCGACGCCGTTACCGCCCGACATGTGCTCGATGCGGTGGGCGACGGCGTGGACCTCGTCCTGGACGATGGACCATGCCGGTTCGGACAGCCGTCCTCGGTTGTACGGATTACGGGGGATCACCTTGAGGTGCTCCGAGAGGGTGTTGTACCGGAGAAGACGCTTCGGCGTCTGTCTTGCGTCATGATTCTGCTGGTATGTACGGGGAATACTTGCCGGAGCCCAATGGCCGAGATTCTCTGTCGCCACCTGCTTGCCAAGCGACTCGGTGTAGGTATGGACGAACTGGAGGACCACGGGGTCATCGTCATGTCGGCCGGGATTGCTGCCATGATGGGGGGCGTGGCGGCCCTGGAGGCGGTCGAGACAATGAAAGAATACCAGTTGGACCTGCGGGACCACGAGACCCAGCCGCTTACTGAGTCCCTAGTTCGAAACGCCGACTTCATCTATACTATGACCCGTTCGCACCGGGAGGCGATTGTTACTCAGTGGCCTGACGCCGCGGAACGCACGTTCCAACTTGATGCCGACGGCAGCGACATTTCAGACCCAATTGGCGGTCCCTTGGAGCGGTATCGCGCCAGTGCCGCCCAAATTTGCCGGCACTTGGAATCGCGTTTGGAACACATGGAACCCTTACCGTGTGGGAAGGCCGAATCGAGCGAGGAGTAACCGCCTTCCGCACCTTGCCCTCTGCGAGTGTGTATCATGAATATTGCCATCGGAAGTGATCATCGTGGATTCCATGTCCGCTCGAAAGTGAGCGATTTGCTTGTACGGCTGGGGCACACGGTTCTCGACATGGGCACGTTCTCTCCGGAGGCGTGCGACTATCCCGACATCGCGGCCTTGGTCAGCGAAAAGGTTGGCTCGGGGGAAGCGGAACGCGGTATCCTGATTTGCGGGACGGGCCTTGGAATGTGCATCGCCGCGAACAAGTTTCCAGGCGTGCGAGCGGCCCCCTGTCACGACGACGTGACGGCCGAAATGAGCCGGCGTCATAACGACACAAACATCCTGTGTCTGCCGGCGGATCTCTTGGGGGAGCGGCTGATCGACCACATGATCGACTTGTGGCTTAGCACTCCCTTCGAGGGAGGCCGGCATCAGCGCCGCATCGAGAAGATTAGCGCGTTGGAGGAACACGCCCGACAATGCCGGAAAGGATAAACCGCTCGCGGTTGCCGCGAGTTCATGTTGTCGCAGAACTGGCGGTCGTAGCGGCAGCCACCCTGGAAAAGTGGCTTTTGTGAGTGTGAACTCGTGGAGTTCGCTTCTCTTTTTGGCCAAGTCCTGCTAAAGTCGATTCTTAGAGGGGCGATGCGATACATGGCAAAGTGGCCGCGATGAAACCGGCCCGGGCTGTCTTGCCTTGCTCGCCCCATTGCACCGAGAAAGCCAGAGGCGTATTTGATGACTCCACGTCGTCCACAAGCCGAAGAAGTTGAGCTACTCCTGCGGAACGCTGAGCTGCGCGACGAGTTGGACCGGTATTTCGACGAATCGATCAGCCGCGTCAATGTCCAGCACCTCACTCTTGCCGCCGAGAACGACTTTCTTGCCAGTATGTTGGCGTGGGAGCAGGCCCCCGTGCTACCCATTTACCGCTGGTTCGAGCCGGAATTGCGCCCGCCACGCCCGGAATCGCTTAGCGACGACGACCTGCCGGGTATCCTCCAAGCACTGATCCACAAGCTGTATCAGAAACGCGTTGTGTTGGATTTTACCGGGCATCTGAGCGATCGCCGGCTGTACATGCTCATTTTTCGCGACATTCTGCCGGCTCGTGAAAAGAAGATGGATTGGCCCACCAGTTGGCTGCATTGGGACTGCACTGGTCCAACGGGGGATCCAGAGGTATGGCTTTGCTACTATGCCACGGAAGATGAGCGTGAGGAATGGACTGAAACCTACCATCAGCCGTTGCCCCCGCCCGAACCGTTGCCGTTTCCACGCAATCTGCCCACCGAGCCCGAGGAGTAGCCAGCCGGCCACCCTTTGCCTATTCCGCGCATCTTATCGAAACGGTTCTATGGTGCCTGTCCAACCAAGTGTTGGATTCTGTAAAGTCGGTTAAACCCACAAAATCGGTTTTTCCGATACCGGATGATGATGCTCTGTCGTTTTCGGCTTGCGTTGGCACGCCAGCACAAGTTGCCGCGGGAAGAACGCGGCGAATGATCACTATTTGAAGGAAATCGCCATGGTCGGCAAACGGTTGATGTCGCTGATCTTCGTGCTTGTTGCACTGGGTACAATCCCCGTTGAGGCGCAGACATCCTCGACGGGCGAATCCAAGTCGATTCTCGGCAGAATCGACCAGTTCGGACAGAACCTGCTTGGGGGCATCTTCGGCGATGAACATAAGGCGGAAGGTCAGGTAAATGCGGCGGTCGAGCCCTCCCAGCCTGCGTCTCGTTGGAATGACGAAACCCAGCTTCAGGTCGGGACTTCTCGTCAGCAGCAGACGGCTCTGCAGGCATCGCAACGGCAACCGGGCACCGCAACGGAGGCAGATATCTCCATGACGCCTCGGGCCGGGAGTATCATGAATGTTCGACCACGTCCGTCGCTGGTAACGCCGCAAGCCGGCTTGCCGTCGGAGACGAGCAGTGCGCAACGTTCCGCATACGGAACAAGCATGGAAACCGACATGCAGACGCCGACGACTGCGGGCCAAGTGTCCGCCAGAGCAGGGATTACGTACCGCCAGGGAAGTACCGCAACGTCCCCGGCATCGCAGGGCTACGTATTGCGACAGGAACTGGCCGGAACGAGCAATCCGGCTCAGCGCCCCTTGCACCAGCGACTTTCCACCATGCGTGATTCGGCATTCGGGTCGCCTCCCGCTGAAGAGCAAGCCGTATCACAAGGCTCCGCGCCCATGACAACGGCCCAGAGACCTTCGACGGTCCAGCAATCGGCGACAGCCGACCCGCCGGTGACACGCCAAAGCGAACAGTTGGTCATCGCGCAGCCGGCGAGTGTGGGCCACGGCGTTCCGACTCCGGCGATTCGCCGACCGGAGGGCGAGCCAAAAGTATCCGAACCGACGCCTGCCAGGCCAAGGCCGTCATCGCTCGTCGGTTCGACACCCGCGGAACCGAGATCGTCGTCGCTCATTGGATCGACACCGGTGCCCGACCAACGTCAGTCCGACGCCGGTCAACAGAACGGTATGCTTTTCACGCAGCGAAGCCCCGTCCTTAGCGTCGAGACATTCGGCCCTCGTACGATTTCAATTGGCAAGGAATCGTCCTACCGGGTACAAATGCAAAACTCGAGTGATGTGCCAGCCGAGGAGATGGTTGTGTTCATCCAACTTCCGCCCTGGGCCGACGTACTCGGCGCGGAGGCCAGTGCGGGCGCTACCCAGTTGCCTGCCGCCGGCACGAACGACGGGTCTTTCCTTTGGAGAATCGGGCATCTAGGCGCCCGGACCAGCGAGCGGCTGACACTCAGGCTCGTCCCGCGCGAGAGCCGGCCATTCGATCTGGCCGTGCGGTGGGAATATCAGCCCGTATCGCAGCAGGCCATGATTGAAGTGCAGGAGCCGAAGCTGGAAATGCTCTTGGACGGGCCGCGCGAAGTGTATTTCGGCCAGCGCGAAACCTACAAACTTCGCTTGAAGAACACCGGTAGCGGTCCCGCTGACAACGTGACGATCACGCTCTTGCCTGTTGGCACGAGCAGTAACCAGCCCGTATCGCACCGTCTAGGCACTGTCGACGCAGGTGGCGAAAAGATTGTGGAAGTCGAACTGACAGCACGACAACCCGGGAATCTTACCGTCCAGGTCGAGGTTCGTGGAGAGGGAGGAGTGGTAGCCGACCTGACAGAGAAGATTCTGGTGCGGCGCGCCGAACTCCAACTGGCGGCGACTGGTCCACAAATGCGGTTTGTCGGCTCCGAGGTTGTCTACGACCTTCGGGTGACGAATCCGGGAAATGCACCAGCAAAGAATATCAAGCTGAGTGTTGCCGTTCCTGCGGGAGCGAAGTACATTTCTGGAATCGACGGCGGCCGTCTTGAGGGAAATGAAACTCGCATCAACTGGATTGTCCCACTGCTAGAGGCAGGCAGCGAGGAAGCCTACCAGGTCCGGGTCGGCCTTGGCCTTCCGGGAACGAACCGGCTGGAACTCGTTGCGACGGCCGACGACGCACTGACCGGGTCTGCCGAAACGCTCACCCAGGTCGAGGCCATGGCCGATCTGGCCATGAGCGTGGAAGATCCGCCCGCACCCGTACCGGTGGGAAGCGATACCGTGTATCAGCTTCGCGTACGTAACCGAGGGACGAAGGCGGCCGAGAACATTGAAGTCATCGCCTACTTCTCTCGCGGTATCGAGCCGGTTTCGGCCGACGGAGGGGCGCACCGAATCGGCCCGGGACAAGTAGTCTTCACTCCAATCGCCTCCCTGGCGGCAGGCGGTGAAATGGTCTTTTCTATCCACGCGCGAGCCGAGCAGCCCGGAAACCACGTATTCCGGGCGGAAATGCACTGCAAGCCCTTGGATACCCGTCTCGTGCGAGAGGAAACGACGCACTTTTACCAAGATGGTTCGGTCATGGCGGGAAGGCCGGCTGCCGGATCGGTCAACACGGCCGACCGGCGCGCCGCGGCTGCCGAAACCGTCCAGCCAGACTAGCCTCTTCGACGGGCAAACCAACCGAAAGCGAACCCCAGTAGCGCGGCGAGCACGGAAACGCCACCGAACATCAGGGCATCACCTGCAAAATAGTTCACCAGACTACCGAACATGGCGCCGGCGGCCAGGATTAGTGCCAGGGCCATGACCATCACGGCTACGAACAAGGCTCGCAATCGCGCTTGAATCGACTGAATTGCACCGTGCAACTCTTCCGGCGGCGGTGAGTTCGAGTCGGTCATGGAAGTGGTTTCCTCCGGCTGAGGGTTCCGTTGTAGTCGAAGCCCTTGACGCCCAGTTTCAGCCGAAAGACGGCCTCCTTTGCGGCAATGGCCGTATAAAGGTACTCGTTGTGGAAATGGCAGCTCGTGGCCCCTGCGCCGCCCGCGTCGTACTGGCGAATCAGCACGCCGGCGTCCACGTCGACGACATTGATCACTCCGCCGCGCCACATCGCCACGTAGAGCCGGTTCTGGGCGTCGAAGATCATTCCATCCGGATCGAATTTGCCGCCGACGAAGGTACCCCGGGTCTCGTCGGGGAAATCGACTAGAACGCGCTGATTCCGCACCGCGCCATTCTCGGTCAAGTCGAACACCAACACGCGATACTGGCGACTTTCGGCCACGCAAAGTTTCCGCTGGTCGACGGTCACCGCGATTCCATTCGGAAAAGCCAACCCTTTGGCAAGCAGGGCAACGCGCCCGGTGCGCACATCGTAACGATAGACGGATCCCGTCGGGTTCTCGGCTGTCGACGTTCCCGGATCAGTGAAATAAATGTTCCCCTGCCGATCCAAGGCGACATCACTGATACTGTCAAACCTCTTCCCTTCCGATCGCTCGGCAAGGACCTCCACCTTGGCGCCGTCGGCAGCGACTCGCAGCAGCCGGCCGCCAACAACATCGGCCACGACCAGTCGGCCCTCGCTATCGAGTTTCATGCCATTGGCCTGCGGTAAGCGGTTCTCCAGCGGCGCCGCCTGACGAAGGTCACACAGAATGGAAGCGGCGCCATCGACGCCAATCCGGCCAATCGTACCGAGTTCCCGGTAATTGGCCACGAACAGGTCGCCTGCCGCATTCAGCATCGGTCCCGTCGCAAAGGCGAAACCAGTCGCTACCAGTTCCGGCGGAACCGAATGCGAGGGTGGCAAGTCGGCATGCTCCGCACCGCATACGCAGGATGGCCCCATTATGGAACCCAGACAGAGCCAAAAAAGCATACAACGCGACATGGGCGTGTATCCACATAGGGGAGGCAACAGGTGGAAGGCCACCGTGACACGTCGAACGAAAGCTACTCTATTCTACACAGCTCCGGACACCAACGCAAGCTACCGAGACGACGGAACCAATCCTACAGAGTGGGGTTACACGGCACTGTTATGGTACTTCGCGAAGCCCAACAGGATCTCGTACTTGCCTAAACCTCTATTTTTGCCCACCTGATACACAAACAGCCCTTTCCGGCTTGCCGTGTCGTACGCTATACTCCGCGACCTGTCCTTGGAGCGAATGGCTCTTCCGCTTCCATGTGCAGACAGCCTTTGTTCTTGGGGACGGCACACGGCGTGTTCCCATCACATTACCACGGCCTGCACCTAGAAACGGAAGAGTCGAGTTAATTCGTTGGGAGTCACGTGAGGCACGCGGTGCTTTTTCGCCTAGTCATTATCGCTCTTTGCTCAGCGGCTACGTTGGGGTGCGGTACCACGAGATGGACCGACACCAAGCGAGCGGCCACAGAGCAGGTTCTCCTTTCCGACGCGATGGATCGTGCGGTGAGTGAACTCGATTTTCGCGCACTCGCCGGTAAGATCGTGTATCTCGACGCGACGTACGTGAAGAACGCTACCGACTGGGAATACCTCATCAGTACAATGCGCCAGCACTTGCTGGCCTCTGGATGTGTCCTGCGCGACAAGAAGGAGGATGCGGACTATATTGTCGAAGTGCGGGCGGGCGCCATCGGTACTGACCGGCACGACCTCATTTACGGCGTACCGGCAACGGAATTTCCGTCGTTTGTGGCACTCGCCGGCGTGCCCAGCGCGATCCCGGAAATGCCGCTCGTCAAGAAGACCGAGCAGCGTGGCATCGCCAGGGTTGCCGTGTTCGCATACAACACCAAGACCGGACGCCCCGTATGGCAATCGGGAGTCATTCCGGTCGAGAGCAATGCCAAGGATCTGTGGGTACTGGGAGCGGGTCCGTTCCAACGAGGCACCATTTACGATGGGACGAAATTCGCCGGCGATAAGCTGAAGATCCCACTGGTCGACCCGATGTCCGATCACAACAGGCAGGACCACTTCAGCGTGGCCGACGAGGCCTATTTCGCCGAGCCCATTGAGATCGAGGCCGCCGAGGAACAGGTGGCCGAGCCGACCGAGCCTAAAGCCGCGGCGCAAACCAAGACAGCGGCAACGCCAGCCAAGGCGCCAGCAACCCAAGCCGCGGCAACACCCGCGGCGGAAGTCAAGGCTACGGCGACACCGCCGAAGACAGCGACAGCGCCGAAGACGTCAGCACCGTCTCCGGCAGAGCAAACGGCGCTGGTCCAACCTGCCGTGGCGACTTCCGCATCTCCGCCGAGGCAGGTCGTCAGCGGTATCGACAAGATTCTCGTCGCTGAGCCTGTGGTTTCGCCTGTTGGCCATGTCGAGCCGCTCGAGGAAGAGCAACTACCGGAGAAGCCGTGATGTCGCAGGTACACTGCTCCGCCGGTGCTTCATGCCAGGAAGGACTGCCGATTGTTGCGGTCGATATCGGCAATGCACGCATCAAAGTGGGGCGATTCAACGCAATTGGCGACCGACGGCAGGCTCCCAGCTCCGCGTCCTCGCGGGCACATAGCTCGCGAGGACGCGAGCCGTTGTTGCCTTTGCCTGCCGATACACTGTCGATGGACGGGCACCGCCCAGCGTTTGGCCAACTTACCGATTGGCTTGATCAGGCCGGACAGCCAGCGTTTTCGTGGTGGATCGGAAGTGTGAACCGGCCGGCAGCGACGGCCTTGTTGGATTGGTTGCGAGAGGTCCGCCCGCGCGACGCCGTGACGCTGCTTGCTTCGGCGGATCTACCGCTCGAGGTTCGGCTGGCGGAACCGGACAAGGTGGGCGTGGATCGATTGCTCGACGCCGTGGCGGCAAATGTACTACGCGAGTCTGGCTGTCCCGCAATCGTCGTGGACATGGGCACGGCGATTACCGTCGACCTGGTCGCGGCCGACGGAGCGTTTTGCGGCGGTGCCATTCTGCCCGGAATCGCCATGTCGGCACGCGCGCTGAACGAGTTTACGGACCTGTTGCCGCAAATTGACGTTGCCGATCTTCGTGAGCCACCGCCACCGGTGGGCAGGTCAACCGTCGAGGCAATGCGCAGCGGGCTGTTTTGGTTTGTTGTCGGAGCGGTGCGTGAATTGGCTGTCCGAATGATCACTGAGCATGAAGCGGGCATCGATCCGTCAGCGTCAACCGAACCGACCATGCTGATCACTGGCGGCGCCGCCGAGGTAGTGGCTAGGCTGTTGGGCAAACGGACTCGCCTTGTGCCGCACCTCACTTTGGCCGGGATTGCGCTGGCAGCCTGGTCAGAAACTGCGAGATCGTCGTAAGG
>CAZASB010000094.1:0-15188 GCA_964487655.1 uncultured Planctomycetaceae bacterium | reverse complement strand
TGGCGCATACGCCGGAACCGTCCTGGCCGACGGGACCGACTGGGGAATGTTTGTCAGAAACACGCAACCGTATAGCATTCCGATGACCGGCTTCTTGACCCTCGACGGCCTTCAGCCCGAAAGCTGGCAGTGGTATCGTATCGAGATGTCGGCTTCGGCCGCGCAGAGTGCTTGGTCCAAGGCGCAGAACGTTACCGTCAACGGCGACCCTGCCGACGGCGGCCACAACGGCCAGGGTTTCAAAGCCGACACCCATGGGTATGCCAGCGGAACCATCTTGAGCTGGGACGACGTGCGGCCCAATCAAGCCGGGCTGGTCACGCTCGCGGTAAGCCGGGCTAGCACAGCCGACGCCTACCTCAACGCCATGATCATTACCTTGGTGCCCGAGCCGTCGACGGCCGTTTTACTGGTCTTGGGTGGTCTTGGCTTGGCCCTCCGCCGGCGACGAAAACGTTGAGGGTAACGGCCCGGCCTTGATCATAGCCTTGCCAAATGCCGGCCGTGAAAGCACTGAAGCTCACCGGAGGGCTTGCCGCCTAGATGCCCCCGGCTTGCCCGGGGGAGCCTCACGTTTTTCGCTACAGTGGTCGGCAAGCTAGGGCAGCACTTGCCGTGGCAACTCGATTGGAGCGAGTTTCGGGTTGCTCTTCATGGGAAGGCGTTTCAGCGTCACTTCCGGAAGCGCCGGCTGCTTTTCGCCGTTGACCATCCGATCCTTCACCTCGACCTTCAACGTGTCGGCGTCAAGTAGGGTTATGAGATACGTGACCGAAAGATCGCTGCCGTTGGTTGGCGTACCATGATGATTGATGACCCATTGCTCGCCGTCGCGCGTCCAGGTGCTTTCACCAAAACTACCGTCGGGGTCAAAACTCCAGGACCGAATGCGATGGGCGCGGGGATCCCAGCCGATGATTTCCGTGCCGGACAGCGTTTCGCCCTCTTCCCCTTCAACCAGGAACTTTCGAATCAGATACTGTCCGGTGCTGTTCCAATCGCACGTGCTGCGCGGGGAGACGTTCGAGGGGTCGCCGTTATCCTCCATCCAGTTACCCACCAGCCATTGAAGCCTCTTCAACTGGAGGCGATGCGAGGGCACGTTGCTCCGCATTTCGTACATGCTGCCGATCTTCCAATGGCCGTCGCGTTGGACGAGCACCATGGTGGAGGCAGGTTCCGAGTGCAAGCCCTCGGGAACCGGCGTCAACTCGGTCATCAGGTCGACCAGCGCCGCGTCGTCAGCCACCAATCGCCACGAGGCAATGCCAAGTTGTAGCTTCGAGTCCTTATGGGCCGCAAGGTATTCACCGAAAGCATCCTCAATTTGTTCGTTGCCAACGATGCGTTGGCCGGCGGGACCAACGAACTCACCATCGGGCGCCCAGCAAGCAGCCAGGCCTTTCGCGTCGCCGCGATTGAAGCAATCTTGCAGGGCGGCAACCGCCTGGCGGATTTCCGCCTCAGTGGACTTGTCAACGGCTTGGCCGTCCGCGTGGCAATATGGGGCCACGCTCAGGACAAGAGCGAGGGAAAGGATTGCGGAATGGCGTGGCATTGCGTCTTCTCCAGCAAGAAATGCGGCGGCGTGACGTCGCCCAAGTGAGTTGATTATCTAATCATAGCTTGCAACAAGAGGGAATGGCCGCGCCCCTCCTTCCGGGTGGCGGCCTCGGCAAGCCGAATACCCCGTTTTCTTGCTTGTTCCGCTATCGTGGCGTAGGATTATGAGTTCTCTCAAGGAGTCGAACGATGCAAAACAAGACCCTGGCAACTGCCACCCTAACCGCGTTCTTCCTGTCGCTTATCACCACCACCGCCAGTGCCCAGTTCTGGCCGGGGTACGGCTATGGGGACGGAGGCTACGGCGGCTGGGGCGGTGCCCAAATCGCCGCCCAGGCAGACGCAACCATGCGCAACATGGCCCAACAGGAACACGCAACCAGTGCAAGGCTGGCGGCCCAGCAAGGAGCCGCGATGCAAAGCAACATCCGCAACACCCTGAGCACCCAGGCCGAAATGCGGACGCAAGGTATCATGAACCAACAGCAGTCGAACCGCGATTGGTGGTTCCAAGTACAGCAGCAGCAACAGGCCCAGCGCCGCGCCATGCCGGCCAGCGGCAGGCCACCAGCCGGAGAGACGTTCGTGCCGACGGCCGCGATTTCGCGCAGCCCGTCGGTGGCGACCGACATTATCCCTTGGCCGCCCGTTCTCTGGGATTCCCGTTTCGCCCAGCAGCGATCGCTGGTCGAAGCGCCCTACCTCCGTGACGCTGGAAGACAGGCAACCCGGACGGTCGCGGATTACGAGAGTATGATCGAGGCCGCCGGGCAAATGAAGCTTTTCCTCGCGGAGATGACCTCGGAGCTTTCGGCTCAAGAGTATCTCCACGCCGAAAAGTTTCTCGATCAGTTGGCCGCCGAAGCCCGCGGGCGTATCGGAAAGAAGTAAGGTAACCATTCACGGAGTGGCGCAGGCAGTTTTCGCCGCTGTATGCGAAGGGGACAGTCCCATTTTCGCGGCGGAAACGGTGGATCATTGGGTTAATCGCCCTTTGTGCCGCGAAAATTGGGACAGTCCCCCTGTGAACGGTTACCTTTCAACGTGGTGTGTTCCGCGGGCTCGATTACTCCTGGCCGAATTCTTTGTCAACGGCCATCGGATCGCGGTTGCGCGTCGGACATCGGCAGCCGGTGGGCGTAAAGTCGCTGTACGACCGCGACGATAATGCCGGTCGACAGGCCGAGCATCAGCACGCCCACCGTCCCCTCAATGGGGCCGAGCAATCGCCACGCCGTCGCCGGCCCGACGTCGCCGTATCCAATCGTCGGATAACTCATCAGCGAGTAGTAGAAACAGGTCTCGAAGTCAGGCAGAACTCGGAACAGTCGGTAGGCCGTCGCCCACATGGCCATTGCGACGAGGTGCAATACCAGCAGACCGCTCACCAGGCGGATTAGTGCCTGGACTGGTCGTGCCAGCATCTTGGGGTCGGGCGTTTCTTTCCAGAGGCCGGACATGGGCAATGCTACCCTCACCGTTCCGACCGTGTGAATGATCACGGTCACGGCCGAAAGCGACAGGGCCAGGAGAAGCTGTTGGATCATGGGGCGGGCCGCTTTGTATCGGCCGATGGGGCGGCAATGCGATAGAGAGTGGCGTAGAGCACGGGGACCATGACCATGGTCAGGACCGTTCCCAGCGCAAGGCCGAAAATAATCGTCATGGCTAGCGAAACCCAGAACACGTCCTGCAAGAGCGGCAACACGCCGAGCACCGTGGTGGCCGCGGCATTCACGACGGGACGCAAACGCGAAACGGCCGCCTCCACGACTGCGTCGTAAGGCGTCAGGCCGTCGGCAAGATTGGCGTTAAGCTGGTCGAACAGGACCACGGCGTTCTTGATCATCATTCCAGACAGGCTCATGGCCCCCAGCAGCGCGACGAAACCGAAAGCCACCTGCGCCAACAAAAAGCTGGACGTGACGCCAATCATCACGAACGGAATGACCAGGAAGATGATCAGCGGCGGGCGGTAGGCGTTGAAGAGTAGGACGAGGATCAATACCATGAGCGTGACCGCGGGAATAATGCCGGGCACGAGATACTGCATCGATTCGGTGGAACTCTTGTACTCACCGTCCCAGTCGAGTCGGTAGCCCGGTGGCAGCTTCATTGCTTCGAAATCCGCCAGCACACTATTGCGCAAGGTGGGGGCCGTCACTCCGCTGGGCGAGCACTGCACGGTGATGGCTCGGCGCCGGTCCCATCGCCAGATCATGTTGTCTTCCCACTCGATGCCGATCCCGTCGATGACTTGCGAAAGGGGGACGGAGTTGTTTGACGCCGTGGCGAACACTTGGACGTTGCCCAATTGAACTGCCGCCCGACTGCGCTGGTCGGCATCGCTCCGCATGACGATGGGAACCAAGTCGTCCCTGTCGCGATACTGCCCCACGGGCACGCCATCGAAAGTTCGCCGCGTGGCTTGGGCCAGGTTGTCTCGCGAGATATTGGCCCATCGTCCGCGCTGCTGGTTGTACCGCGGCGCGAGTTTCCGAACCGGGGCCCGCCAGTTCGTGCGCACCTCCATGGCATTGGGGTTTGCACGTAAGATGGCCATCGCCTCGTCCGCAAGCCTTCGCAGGGTTACCGGGCTGGCGTTGGCCGGTCCGCTGAAGCGAGCTTCCAGCTTCCAGTCGTCGAAGGAACCCACGGCGTACTTGCGCACGCGGACCATCGCCTCGGGCACGTTGGCATTGGCCCAGGAACTTACATGGGCAATCAATCCATCGGTGTCTCGTAGCGACTGAACGTTGACGATGATTTGCGCGTACGAAGGGTTCGGATCCTCCGGGCTGACCGGTAGGTAGAACCGCGGCGGGCCCTTGCCGACAAACGTTGCCACGGCGGTAACCTCCGGCCGTTGCGATAATTCGGCCTCCAACTTTAGTAAGTTGCCTGCCGTCTGCTCAATCCGCGTGCCCTCCGGCATCCAGTAGTCGATCATGACCTGGGCCCGGCTGGCGTCGGGAAAGTACATCTGTGGGACAAACCGAAAACCAACGATGGAAAGCAACAGCAGCCCCACGGCGCTTCCCAGGAAGAGAAGCCGAAAGCGAATAGCCTTGCCCAAAAGGTCGCGGAACGACTGAAAGAACCTGCCGCCATAGGCATCGACTTGTGCCGCCCCCGGTTTGGGACCGGGAAGCCAATCGCAGCAAAGCAGCGGATTGAGCGTCAAGGCAAACAGCCAACTCAACATTAGCGATATTGCCACCACGGTGAACAAGCCGCCGGCGTATTCGCCGGAGTTGGCGCTGGAAAGAAAAATGGGAAAGAAGGCCATGCAGGCGACGACCGTCGCTCCGAGAAGCGCGATGGCCGGCTGGCTCGCGGCTTCAATGGCCGCCTGCTTCCGGTCCATTCCGCGGGCGAGTTTCACCATAAAACCATCGGCCACGACGATCGCGTTGTCAACCATCATGCCCATGGCGATGATCAGGGCCCCGAGGGAAATACGATGCAGATCGATGCCCACGATAGCCATAACAACGAATGTTCCCAAAATAGGGAAAACCAGCCCGCTGATGCCGATAATCACGCCGACGCGCCATCCCATCGTCAGCGCGAGCACGGCAAGCACGATGACGACCGCTTCGATTAGGTTGACCACGAATCCGCGAATGGAATCGTTCACCAGGTCGGATTGCCAGGAGACTCGCTCGATCTCGATGCCGACGGGCAGTTCGGCGGTCAATTCCGCAAGCCGCGCATCGATGGCCCGGCCGACCGCGACCACATTCGCTCCGGCGGCTGGGGCCATCGCCAGGGCAATCGCCGGTTGGCCGTTGTGCCGCATCAGATGCGTGGGTGGGGCGACGTAGCCGCTGGTGACCGTGGCGAAGTCCTTAATGCGAATGATTTCATCGCGCGGGCCGGCGCGCGAAGGATCGCTGGCGTCGGCGCCGGCGATGGACAATTCGCCAATGGCCTCGGCCGAGCTGAACTCGCCCGTCGGGGCAATGCGGAAACGCTGTGTTTGGAAGTCGACACGGCCCGCGTCCACCACCATGTTCTGAGTTTGCAGGGTCCGTACCAACTGCTCTGAAGTCAATCCAAGTTGGGACAACTGGGTTTCGGACACGTCGATATAGATACGCTTTTCCTGCGCTCCCCACAGGTCAACGCGGGCCACGCCGGGTACGAGGCTCAATTCCTTCCGCAGTTCTTTCACATGGCTTTCAAGCTCCGCGTAATCGTAGCCGTCGCTGGTTACCGCCAGCAGGAAGCCGAACACGTAGCCGAAGTCATCGCCCACCTGGGGCAGGCCGGCGCCGGGTGGAAGCGAGGGTTCAATGTCGCGGACCTTCTTGCGCAGCACGTCCCAGACCTGGGGGATCCGATCGGCCCAATACTCCTCTTTGATGTCCACCTTGATGATGGACAAACCCGGACGCGACTGGGAGTACACGTTTTTGACTTCGCTCATCTCCTGGAGCTTGGTCTCGATTCGGTCGGTGACCTCCAGTTCCACCTGTTCCGCGCTGGCGCCGGGATAGAGCGTGGTAATGCCCGCCGTCTTGATGGTGAACTCCGGGTCTTCAAGCTGGCCGAGTTGGAGGAAGCTGAACGTGCCGCCAATCAGCACGAGCAAGGCGCAGAAGCCGGTAATCGTTCTCTTTTCGAGGGCCAGGGCAGGTAAGTTCATGGGCTACTCGCCTCCTTCCGGCATCAGTCGCACTTTTCGTCCCTCTTCGAGCGTCTGAACGCCGGCCGTCACCACCCGCTGACCTGCCGTGAGCCCCTCGGTTACCCGGATGCCACCGGTCGTCAACTCCCCCGTGGTTACGGGACGGCGAGTCACGGTCTGGCTGGACTCGTCGACAATCCAGACATGGCTCTGCTTCTCGGCTCCGAAAGCGAAAACCGCGTCGACCGGCACGACAAGTATGACCGGACGCTCAACGTCCGATTCCCGCGGATTGCCTCTCGTGCGGCCGGCCATGCCCGGGTGGATCGTGGCATCTTGAGGCTGATCGATTTGGACGGTGACCGGATAGGTGCGCGTCGTTTGCGAGGCCTCCGTGCCCACCTCGGTTATTTGGCCCAGAAACTCCTGTCCGGGCAGCGCATCGAATTGGCACGTAACGTCCTGGACCAATGGAACGAGCGAAATAACGCTCTCGGGAAGCTGCACGGTAATCTTAATCTTCGACGAATCGAGCAAGCGTCCGATAGGTTGGTTCGCCTGGATGGTTTGGAAATTCTCGACGTACCTGGCTGCCACGTTACAGTCGAAAGGGGCCATCAGGCTCGTGTACCGCAGCCGATTCTCCGCGTCGGTTACCGTGGCCTGAAGCGCCTGAATCTCCCCCTGTTTCGCCTGCAGGTCTTCCGGCCGCGCGCCGACTCGGCCGATCTCCAGATTCGCCTCGGCAATCTTGACCTGAGCCACGGTGCGGTCGCGTTGGGCCAGGCTCAGGTCGTATTGCGATTTTGAGATCGCCTTGCTCGGCAAGAGTTCGGTGTTTCGCTCGAATTCCGCTTGTGCGGCCACGGCAATCGCCTTGGCCTCGGCCAGGGCTGCGATCAGTTGTTCGACCTCTTCCGGCCTCGCACCGCGCTGCATGGCCAGCAATTCCGATTTGGCTCGTTCGAGGTTTCCCTTGGCCAAGTCCAGGGCCGTTTGGAAATCAGTCGGATCAATCGCCGCGACGAGATCGCCCTTCTGCAAAGTATCGCCCACCTTGATTGGCAGCGTTACCAACGGCCCGGAAACACGGAAGGAAAGCTCGACTTCTCCAGCGGCTTCGGCCCGACCGGGATACCATTGCCCCTGCAGGGCCTCCATGTCGCCAACCTTGATCGCACGCACCGGGCGGATGGCTTGCTCGGCCACCTGCTCCGTACAACCGGACACAGCCAAGGCCATGAGCGAACAAAACAAAGGGACATGCTTCATCATACAACTCCGTTTCGGCGTCCTGCGGACGCACCAACCGCCAGGGTTCGTCACATTGGTTTAAGGAACGATCGTTCACGCTGCATCCCAAGGAGGCAGGTGCAAGTAGTCACGTAGGCATTGTCCGGATACGCCGCTCAACAAGAGATTACTGGACGACTTTCAGCGCGCCGGCGGCCGCCTCGCGAACGGCCTTCACGCTATCGCTTGAGGCTTTTTTCAGGGCCGGAACGGCTTCACTCGCGAGGGGGCCCAATGCCGCCAGATTGTCGGCAGCCGCTATTCGGGTCTCGGGCAATGGATCGGCCAAGCCGGCCACCAGAACAGGAACCGTCTTGGCAGCCGCTTCCGGAGAGGCGGTGGGCTGGATGTCGATGAACGTTCCAGCGGCGATGACCGCCAGGGCTTTGTCCTCGCTTTCCATCGCCTTGAGCACCATCGGTTCCGCCGCCGCCGCGTCGGGGCCGATCTTTCCAAGGGCGAGAATGATCGCGTGGGCGTTCTTCTCCCCTTCGGCTTCGAGGGCTGCGCACAAGGCAGGCACGGCATCCTTGGCGGCCGACCCGATCTTACCCAGGGCAAGGATTGCCTCGGTCGCAAGATGGAGGTCTTCATCGGCAACCAGCTTGGCCAGGGCATCCGTGGCGGCGGCTGCGTTCGGGCCCATTTGGCCCAGAGTGTAGGCCACTTCGACACGAAGCTGATCGTGTTTTTGCAAAACGTCGATAAGCCGCGGCACCATCGGCGCGCCAAGCGAAGCTAGGGCGTCCAACGCCAAGTGAATTGTGGCCGGATCAGCGTCCTTCAGGGCTTCCTCCCAGATCGGCATCGTGATCTCGGGCGCCGGGGGAAGCGCGGATAGTGCCCGCGCGGCAATCGTCCGAACGTGAGCATTCTCGTCCCGTAAACGAGCCACGAGTTCCTTGGTAGCCTCGCGACGGAGTTCCTTATCCTCCGGGTGAACGCGTGTCAGGGCCCAAAGGCTCACCGTGCGCAGTCCCGGATTCTCGCTCTTGGCATTGGACCGGATTATAGGCTCGGCGTCGGCAGGAATGGCGTTAAGCTGTCCGAGGACGAATGTGGCGGTTGGGGCCACGTACTCGTCTTCCAGGACCGTGGCAATTTGCGGTACGGCGGGTAGCGCGGCATCGCCGATGGCGCCCAAGGCGAGAACTGCCTGCATGCGGATTTCTTCACGCGGATCCTTCAACTTCTCGATCAAGGCCGGTACGGCGTCCTTAGCGGCAGGTCCGATGTCGCGCAGGACGATGCACGACCAGTAGGCGACCTCGTCGTTGTCAAGCGCCTTGATCAGCCTCGGCACGGCGGCCTCGCCAACCTCTGCCAATGCCTGTAGGACTCGCAATTGGACTCCAGGGTCTGAATCCTGCATTAGCTTTGCAAACAGCGGAACCATGACCTCCGGCCCCGGTTGGATTGCGGCCAATGCACTGACCGCCTGACGGCGAACCGTCGGGTCCTCATCTTTCAGCAAGGACATCAACTCGGCGGCAGCCGATTTCGCAGGCTCGCCCATTGCCCCTAGCGCGTGCGCCGCGCGAGCCCGGACCTCCGCGGAAGGATCGGCTAGCGAGGCAGTCAATGACGTGACGGTTTCGGATATGTTAGCACCTTCGGCTGTTGGTGTTTCAGTCTCATCGCCCTGATCCGTTGCGGCGGGGCAATCGGCAGGACAGCCCGCCTTGGGCGCGCAGGTCTTGGTTCCCTCGCCATT
This sequence comes from uncultured Planctomycetaceae bacterium, assembly GCA_964487655.1. Classification (GTDB taxonomy): domain Bacteria; phylum Planctomycetota; class Planctomycetia; order Pirellulales; family Thermoguttaceae; genus PWXP01. Next base: position 5,985 of record CAZASB010000094.1, on the reverse strand, counting down.
GGTGCAGCCCAGCAAGGCCATGCCGGCGAGGGCAACAAGCAGAAAGTATTTCCGTGAAGTGAAGGTCATTTGTCGTACTCCGATGAAACGTGTGTTTGTGTGACGCTATTTGCGGTAAACCATGAAAAACCAAGATGGGGCCAATCGCAGTCATTGAGCGGCCAAGAAGCGGATTGTAGTTTCATCAGGACACGTGCTATAAATCACTGCGAGCCGTGGCGTAGATCAGGCTGCGCAGGAAGTGTCGTGACGTGATATAGTCTTGTGGGGGAATATCCTTGATTTGCGACTTCAGGCTTGCAAACATGGTTTCAACCGTCTTGCGAGCGGCCATCTGGTCGGAGAAGCTGAGCGAACCGTGGGTGGCCATCGTCGCGGAAAGTTGGTCCAATACGACTCGCTCCGAGGCGAAGCCCTCCTGCTGGAGTACTGGTGGCCAGGAAATCTCTCCATTGACCGAATTCACGTCGCTCGGACTGAGCGGCTTGGGCGCGCCGTCGCGGGCCAATCTCGCCAGTTGATCCGCAGTTGGCCGCGGGCCCCGTTCAGCCTCGCGGTAGGCCTGATTCGCCGCTCGCATCTGGAAGTAGGTATTCGTGTAGGCCTGTTGATTCTCGATATTGTTCCGCCGGGCCTGTGTCATGTTGACTGCCGCGGCGGACGTCGAGAGGTTGTAGCTGCCCATGGCGCTAACTGCGTTTGCCATGCCGGTCATCGCCGATCCGGCTGCCGTGCTTGCGCCATAGGAACCGCCATAGTAGCCGCCGACATTGGTCGTGGTTCCCGCCGGTACAGATGGCTGGTAGGGCTGAGAACCACTGTCTGTAGTCTGGTTCTGGGCGGCGACAATCTGGGCCAGCAAAATGGCGCTAATCGCCATGGTGCAAGGGACTCGGTTCCAAAAACTCATAGTATTCGCTCCTGGATCAATGGGGTAAGAGAAACTGCGCGTCGGACGCGGGAGATCAATTTCGTATGTTTCATTACGGCTGTTCCTGCCCTTGTTCTTCCGGCTGTTCAAGACGGATCAGGGTACGAGACTCCTGCCGATCAGATCCAAAATGGACGAGAACCGGTACCTCGTCGTTTGTCAGGTTGTAGAGGCCCGTTTCGACGACGATCGAGTCGTTGCCTTCGAGTCTGAGGGCGACTCGCTGAGTCTCCTTGTCTACGGCACCGACGACGGGGGCGACCTTGTCGGTGAGGAAGTCTTGTAAGTTTCCGCGAATGGCGCCCTCCTTGTTTACCGCGAGTTGCACGACTTTGTCGGTTTGCGTTTGCGTGGGTTCGGTAATCACGGCAAACACGCCCAGAGGAAGCCACTCCTCATCCTGGGCTTGCTGGCCGGAATCGGCAATCTGGCCGGCCTGCTCGTAGTACTGTTCGGCCGACGCGACCGGCTGATCGCCGTAGTAGACCGTGTCGTCTTCGTAGGTCACGTTTCCGCCGTAGTCATAGTACGCCCCATCGTCGGTGCAACCGCAATAGCCGCCGGCGATGGCCCAGGTGGCGGTGGCCCAAGCGGTCGTCCGAATCGCCCACTTACCAGGCCACCAGGCGCCCGGATAACGACCATACCAACCAAGCCCGAAGGCGCCCCAATGCGTATAGGCACCGTTCACCGCGGTCCAAGCCTTGCCTCCGGCGAACTGGCCGTTGACAAAGGCGGAGCCGCGACCGGCTGTCACCACGTTTCCGCCCGGACCGCGAATGCCCCCGATGGCGCCAACCTGGCCGGTGCCGCCGATACCGTATCCACCAGCCGCTCGCGCGCCAGTGTAGCCCCACTGGTTGCGGGCCGCGGTGAGTGAGCCGCCCTGCCGATAGCCGGACGAGTCGGCATATCCGCCGCGGACGTTCATCGCCGCATTTCCCGCGGCATCTCTTGCGCCGGTTACACTTCCGGCGCGAACGGCCGAGTTTGTGCCGTCGGTGGCGCCGCGGAATCCGGTAGCGCGCCCGGCCGCTGCGCCGGATGCGGTTTCAATCCCTGCGCGCGAGCCGCCCGCAACGACGGCACTGTCGCCCTTCGAGGCCCCGGCAACGCCCGAGCCCTTAACGTACGTATTGCCGCCAGAGCCCTCGACCTTGACGGCCGCTCCGGCGCCGCCGACGGTCGCGCCGCCTGCGGTGGTACCCGATCCCGCGCCGCCGGCAACCGTGATCGTTGAGCCTCCGGGTGTCGTGATCGTTTTCGACCGCGGCCCCTGCCCACTGGGTAATTGACTGGCAGTAGGTGGGCTGGAACTTCGTGCGCTCGGCTGTTGTGGGAGGTTCAAGAAGTTTCCGACTTGGCCCTGGCTGGGCCGCTCGAATGACTGCGGCGACTGAAAGGCAGCTCTTCCCGAGGCCGCCGGCCCGCCCATGCTCGCACGTTCCGCCGGAACACGTCCCGCCGGAAGCTGGGCAGGGCGACCGGCTGAAAGCCCCGGACCCGCGCCCGCCGAGGGACGAGGTCTCGAATAGGACTGGCCGAGACGAGCCGTGCCTGAAATCTGAGCGGGACGACTCATTGATGGCGAGGGTGCGGCTCGGCTCATGGAGGGACTACGGTTCATTGAGTGGCCGGCAGCCGGGCGCGCCCCGCCGCCTCCGCGCGACATGCCTCCGCCGCCACCGCCGCGTCCGCCTCCGCCACGGGCGAAACCGTCTGTTGCCACAAGCGATGCAGCGACCGCCACGCCGATGAATAGTATCAAGGACCTTTTCATAGTCATAGTGTCACCTGTTTAGAGGTATTGTGTCTTGATATGGAAAATTACGGGATGAAGCTGATTCCGTTCATTGGTTCTTCGAACACCGCACGCTACTTTTTCGCCCCGACCTTCCGCGATTTCTCGGCGGCCTTGGAAGCCTCGGTCGCTGGAGTGTTCACCGTCTTGCGAACAACCGTCACTTCCTCAATGTTGGGCAGAAACTCGCCGTCCAGCTTCCGGGCGATTGATTTCCAGGTGAACGTGTTTACGTTGAGAGGTGTGTAGATATTGGTCGCCGATGCCTTGCGGCCATCGGGCAGAATCTGGCTGAACTTGACGATCCAGCCATTGCCCTTCTTCGACCAGGTACCTTCGCCGATTCCACCGTCGGAATCGAACATCCAGGAGCGGATGGTACCTGCTGCAGGATCCCAACCGATGACCTGGGTGCCTTCGAGGTCGTCCATTCCCGGCGCCGACATCTTGAACGCATAGCTCAAAAAAGTCTTATTTTTTGTCCAGGTTACGTTCGACTCGACTGTCGCCTCGGGGCTTTGGTCAATCCACTCGCCGACAAGCCACGCCAACTCCTCCAACTGGGGACTTGCCGCGGGCGTGTTGGAAACCTCTGTTTCGCGAACGCTATCCAGCTTCCATTGGCCGTCCTGCTTTACGTGGATCGCCAGGTAGGTCGAATCGTTGGGTAGTTCGGCGGACCGAATCACACGGACGATTCCTTCCTCCATTGCCACATCTGGCGAGATCAGACGGATGGTTGGACGGATGACCTCGATCCTCACATCCTTGTTCTCGGCAAAGAGTGACTGCATCTCGTTCTGGATCGCCTGCCTTCCCTGGAACCGCTGCCCCGATGGGCTGACCCACTCGGCGGACTCGCTCCAATGCGAGGCGACGGCTTTTGCGTCACCCTGATTGTAGGCGGCGATGTAGGACTTCACGGCGGCCCGAACGGCACCCTCCCCCGAACGACTCGCAGGTTTCTTCTCCGCGGCTTGTGCGGCGACAGCAAAAGTTAGGGCTGACGACATCGCAACCAGAGCCCAATGGGCTACGACACGTGCCAATGGTTTGGAAGATGCGTTGAACATTTTCGTTTTCTCCTAAGGATTGTGATCTTGCGCCAAGGAACGGAGTAATAACGGAAGCAATGTTGCCTCCATCCTTCTACCGTTGCGGTCTAGCCTGTGTAGGCCGTACCTATACTCAATGACAGCCCGGTAGCCGCCGTTGTACAAGTATAGTGCGACTGGGCAACCCTTTGCCGCCGAATGCCGAAAACCAGCCAAGTGACGTGAAGCCAAAGCGGGAGCAAGAGGTGTACCAAAGGGACACGGTAACCACGAAATGTTCGTAACTCCTTTTCAGGTAAGCCATTAGTACGCTCGCCGCTAATCAAGATACCGACGTGTCCTAGCCCGAACCTCCAGTATTTTGGAGATTTCGTCGCTCCCACTGTTCTCGGCTTGCCGACGACGATGTATGATGGGGGTGATCGGCGGGCCACTCCCTTTGGGAGCCGCAGTCGGCTTTACGTGCCCGATCGGGCAAACTGCGGCGCCGACTCGACGATCGAGGGGGTAGCCGATGAGCGACGAAATTGCAACGACTGTCGCCGACGATGAGGCGATTGACCACGATATTGCCGAGTTCAGACGGAGTTGGGAGGGTCCGCAAGGCGCGCAGCAGGAGGAACTCAACGCTCGGCTGCATTTCGAGACGCTCATTGCCGATCTGTCGGCGACGTTCATCAACCAGCCTCCGGACCAAATCGACGGCGTGATCGACGACAGCCTGAAGCGACTCGTGGAGGTGCTAGGCAACGATCGAAGCAGTGTGGCGCAATTCAGCGAAGGCACGGAGGATGCCGCGGTAATCCATTCCTACGTAGTTCCCGGGATTGTACCGTTCCGTCGAGGTAGCCTTCTCAACGAGTACCTTCCTTGGTACGTAGGAGAGGTTCGCAGTGGGAAAACGCTATTTCTGCATCGTTTACCCGAGGATCTGCCGCCGGAGGCGGTCAAGGAGAGGCAAGCTTGCCTTGCACAGGGTATCAAGTCTACGGTGGCCATTCCGCTAAGGGTCAGTGGCTCGGTCCTGGGCATCATGAGCTTCTCTTTCCTCAAGCGGCATTGCGAGTGGTCCCCGGAAGTCGTCGCTCGCCTGCACGTGATCGGGGAAATCTTCGCCAATGCCCTTGCACGCAAGCGGTCCGACCAGGCGATTCGGGCCGCACTTGCCGAAAACGAGAAGCTTCGAAAGCAACTCGAACAGGAGAACGTCTACCTTCGTGAGCAGATCACCCTGAAGCATCACCACGGGCAAATCATTGGCAAGAGCCGGACCCTCAAGAAGACTCTTTCCGAGGCAGAGGATGTGGCCGGCGTAGACACGCCGGTTCTCTTGCTCGGTGAAACTGGCACTGGCAAGGAGTTGCTGGCGCAGTCGATCCATGAAATGAGTGCTCGCAAGGACCGTCCCATGGTCATCGTCAACTGCGCCTCGCTACCAGCGACCTTGATCGAGAGTGAGTTGTTCGGACGGGAGGCCGGGGCCTACACCGGTGCTGCTTCGGCACAAGTTGGTCGTTTCGCAATTGCAGATGGATCGACGTTGTTCCTGGACGAGATCGGGGAGTTCCCCATCGAGTTGCAGGCAAAGCTGCTGCGGGTACTTCAGGACGGCCGGTTTGAACGGCTGGGCAGTCCGGAAAGCATGAGGGTCAACGTACGGATCATCGCGGCCACGAATCGCGACCTGGAGCAGGCCATGCGGGACGGAAAGTTCCGTGCGGATCTGTATCACCGGCTGCACGTTTTCCCCATCCACATTCCTCCGCTGCGCGAACGTCGTGAAGATATCCCACTGCTGGTCTGGGCCTTTGTCGAGACCATCGGCCGTCGCATGGGCAAGACGATTCGGAGCATTCCTCGCAAGTCGATGGAGCAGTTGAAACAATATGCCTGGCCCGGAAATGTCCGCGAACTTAGCAATGTCATCGAGCGCGCGATGATTCTTACCGCAGGCGACGCTTTGCTGATCGAAGTGCCCACTCATCATCCGGACAGTCGCCTGTCCCGAATGACCCTGAACGAAGGGATGCGAGAACATATCCTTCGCGTTCTTGAGCAAACCGGTTGGCGAATCCGCGGCTCTGGCGGCGCGGCCGAGATCCTGGCTATCAAGCCAACGACACTGGAAGCTCGCATGGCTAAGCTGAAGTTCCCTTTTGAGAAGTGCGTATTTCTGCTGTATTTTTTGGGGTTTGCGG
>CAZASB010000093.1:0-15211 GCA_964487655.1 uncultured Planctomycetaceae bacterium | reverse complement strand
AAAGAAGCGGCTTGTTTGACCCACCCTACCTATCATGAATAATCCGGGCTAGCATATCCACGATTTTCGCTTCACTCGCTTCGGGACTGCACTTTAGGCGATTTCTGGGAAGCTGAGAGAAAATTGGTATTGCTTGAAAGTGCGGCTCTCCCGATGCTTCTGTTTTTCTGAAAAAGAAGAAACACCACACCAGGAGAGTCACGGATGGCCAAGTGTAAACAATCCGCCAAGTGACCGCAACCTAAACATAAGAAACACAAGAAGTCGCAGCACGACAAACGCAAGCGACTTGAGCGTCCGAATCCCAAACGCAAGAAAACAACACGGCGAAGGTGCCGTTGGCCGGCGCGATGCATCCGGTGTGGGGTGTGATTGCGATGCCGCTGCACTCGATGCTCTACGTCCGCGCGGTCGATGTGCCGAAGCTGGCGGAAAAATATGACTGGGCATTTCGCACCAAACATCAACTCGGCGTGGAACTGTTGACGTGGTTCATGCGGGCGATCCGCGCGCTGCGCCTGGAGGTGAAGGTGTGGCTTCCACCCCAGACAACCGCAGATTTCGTAAGCTCTTTGAAGCCCTCATTGCCCTCGCCACCTGATCGCCTAAAGTGCCGTTTAGCAAACCGGTGCATTCGACCACTCTGCCACCTCTCCAGGACATCACAAACTCTTACCGTGAATTGATTCAAGACAACCGGCTGGTTGGATACCACGGCCTGCATCAGCCAGCACTGTCAATTTACCGCACGAACGTCGCCATCGAAAGGCCTCGTCTTGCTGCGTGCGGCAAGATTTTCTTGCCGAGAAGGCGGCTGATAGGGCTGTTCGCCCTATTGCGTCCCTCGCAGATCGTAGCACAAGAGCAGATCGCCGTGGCGCAGATATAGGTGGCCGTCGTTCATCGCGGGGTGGGCCCACGCAGGGCCCTTCCCTTTGGGCGGTTCCATTTGCCCCTTCACCCGAAATGCGTCGGGAGTCGCTTCCACAAGAAACACGGGCCCCGTGTCGTAGCGGAAAATGAGATTGCCGTCGGCGTACATCACGCTGGCCGAGCCGCGAGCTGGAGGCTCGGGCTGCCAAGCAATCTTTCCCGTCATGAAATCGAGGCAGGTGGGACCGCCCCGGTTTTGGCCGTTGCCTCCGTACACGCAATCTCCCACAAGCACAACCCCGCCGTGGTGATTTTCAAACTCTTTCGGACCGAAGAAGTAGACCTCATCGGCGTGGAACTGGTCGCCCTCGCGCCGAACGTGCAGCAGCACGCAACCGGTCTTGTAGCTGGTTGTGGCGAACACATGGTTGCCGCGAACAATGGGCGTGCTGATGTTGGCGACCTTGTTGGCGATCGAGTTGCAGCCCCAAAGGAAGCGGCCCGTCTCGGCTTCGACGCCCACGACTCCGCGGCCGAAGATCTGTACGTACTGACGCACGCCGTCGATTTTGGCCGCGACCATCGAGCAATATCCGGCACCATCCTTGCCACGCTCGCCCAGGTTGGGGACGGCACACTTCCAGATCAGGTCGCCGGTCCGCTTGTCGAGGGCAACCAGTGTCGCATCATCGCCGCCGGGCGTGCAGACTAGGCGTTCGCCGTCGACCAGCGGCGATTCGCTAAACTTCCATACCGACATCATCTTACCGCCGAAGTCATCCGCCATGCTCTTGCGCCACCGCAACGTGCCCGTCGCGGTTTCCAGGCAAACCAGGTCGCCATCGGTACCGACGGCATAGAGCAATTCGCCATCGACGGTGGGCGTGCATCGAGGACCGTCGGAGTGGGGCGGGCCAACGCGTGTCGCCCACCGTCGCCGACGGGTTTCGAGATCGTAAGCATAGACGTATTGCGCCGTTTCGTTGCCATCAATCGCCTGATCGCCCATGGTGAAGAGCATCCCGTCGGCAATGGCGACACTCGAGTAGCCACTGCCCAGCCCCTCGATGGTCCAGAGTAGCGTGGGGCCGCCCTCGGGCCACGAGGACATCAGGCCGGTCTCCGTGGATACGCGATTTCGGTTCGGACCGTTGAACTGATACCACGAGACGGCTGTCTCCGACGAATGGCCTTTGAAATCGGCTCCCCAAGCCGGGGCGCACTCGCCCGAAAGGGAACCCAATCCGAACAATGCGACGGCGACAAAGCGATGCAAACTATGCACGGTAGGAATCCTCTTAGAGCAGTGGTCAGTCAGTGCATTGCGCGACATTGTTCAAACGTCGCACACGACAATCGCTTCACACAACGACTTCATTGGGTCACGGGTAGGAATGAACTCTAGGCCGACGAAGCCGTCGTAGTCGATCTCAAGCAGGGCCTTCATGCAGGCAGAGAAGTTGATCTCTTGCCCGGCGTCGGGCTCGTTGCGGCCGGGGTTTCCGGCCACGTGGACATGGCCGAGCAGGTCGCGATACTGATGGATGCGTCGAATTAGGTCGCCGTTCATGATTTGCACGTGATAGAGGTCAAAGAGAAGCTTCATGTTCGGCGAGCCCACCTCGCGGCATATATTGGCGCAGTAGTCGATGTCGTCACCCTGATAGCCGGGGTGGCCTTTCATCGGATGCGTGGTGTCGCGTGTGTTGAGCTGTTCGATGCAGAGCGTGATTCCCTTCTTCTCGGCGTATCCGATGACTTTCTTCAAGCCCGCAATGCAGTTGGCCATTGCCTCGTCGTCGTCGATGGCAGGCGTGGAGGGGTCTTTGGGGTTGAGGTTCTTATAGCCGGTGAAACAGATCACTCGTTTGTAGCCGTATTGCTCGGCATCGTCGATGGCCTTGCGCGTGGCCTTGATGACGCGGTCGTGGTGGTTCGGATGATTGAAGCCGAAGACAAACGGATCGTCGGGAGCCATGTCAATCTGGACAATGGCGTTGGTCAACCCGAACCTCTTGAGAATCGGATAGTCAGCTGCGCCGACCAGTTCAATCGAAGTGATTCCCAGTTGCTTGGCAATCCCGCACATCTGGGCCGTGTCCCAGTATGGCGCAAAGCACCACTGGACGATGGATTGCTTGATTCGGCCATTCCGAACGCCGTGCTTGCCATCGGCGGCCAAAACAAAAGGGATTCCAGCCGCGAAGGCCGCGGCACCTGCCGCGGTACCAAGCAAATGGCGACGCGTCAACTTCGAAGTAACTTCAATGTGGCTAGACTTGGTCACGGCAAACACCTCATATCGCGGGATAGGAGAATCGAAATTCGGCAAACCTATTATACCTTACGCGCAGCCTTTTGGTCCAGAGGCGGCACGGAAGAGCGTCGGCCCCCATTTGGAGGGGCCTGTTGGCTGGCATTTCCGTTTCGGCGAGATGGGCAAGATTCCGTCTGGGTAACGTAGGAGGTTTCACCAGTATCTATCACCGCCACCCAACAGTTGTGAGACGTTTGCGAGCAAAAACCTCGAGCCCGCAATTGACGGTTTTGCCAACGTCAGGTAACGTGGAATTTTCGTTGGCACTCGGTGGCGGGTTACTAAAGCATCGTGCTTCCCACTGTCCGAGAGAATTCCCACTGTCCGAGAGAATTGTCCGGCTGGTTGCTTCCCAATGCCTATTTTACCTTCATTCCACGCAAGAATCGCACGTCCACTCATGCTATTGGTCGTGCTTTCGTTACCCGTGGTTGGATGGGGCGTCTATCAGGCGTTTGAGAACGCCAACAACAATGTCAGCCAATGGCTGCCGGAAGGGTTTCCGCAAACCGAGGTTTACAGTCGTTTTCGTGCAGTTTTTGGCGCCGATGATTTCGCCGTCGTCAGTTGGGACGGCTGTACGTTGGACGATCCGCGGTTGGAGGCTCTTGCGAATGCGGTCGTGCCGCCGGAGGGCGAGCGGATTCGCTGGTTCGAGCGAGTCATCACCGGCCCACGTGCGATGGCCATTCTGATGAACGGACCATTCGCAATTCCACGCGAGGAGGCCGTCCGGCGTTTCAAGGGAACGCTGATCGGGCCGGACGGAAACACGACGTGTGCCGTGATTACCCTGTCTGTCGAGGGAAACGCCAACCGGACCGGCGCGCTCCGCGCCATCGAGGCCGTCGCCTTTGAAGCTTGTGGTATTCCAGCCGACAAACTCCGGCTCGGAGGCGATGCCATCATCAATGCCGCTATCGACCTGGAGAGCGAGCGCGCCGTGCAGCGATGGATTGCGTTCTCCTGGGCCGTGGCTCTGCTTACCGCCTGGATATGCCTGCGGAGCGTGAAGCTTATCGCCATGGTATTCGGTCTGTCGGTATATGCTTCGGGCGTGTCAACGGCCGTGGTCTACTTCTCCGGCGGCACGATGAACCTCGTGCTGGTGGTGATGCCTGCGTTGATCTATGTCCTGACGCTATCAGCGTGCATCCACCTAGCCAACTACTACTATGACGCGGTCCGCCAGGGGGGCACGCACGGCGCGCCGAAACGCGGCTTAATGGCCGGGTGGCTTCCATGCGCACTGTCGGCCGGCACAACGGCGTTGGGGCTCATTTCGCTATGCGTCAGCCACGTGATACCAGTGCGTATGTTTGGGTTCTACGCATCGATTGGCATGGGAGTGAGCTTCAGTACGCTGGTGCTCCTGTTTCCCTCGCTTCTGGAAACATGGCCTCCCCGACTGCCGGAGCATTTGGAGGCGAACAACTGGTGGCACAAGCGGGTACTTCGGCCGATTGCCCGCAAGATCATCCGGTTTCGGGTGCTCGTTCTGACGATTGGTTTGCCCGGAATCGCCTTCTTGGCGATCGGCGTGGCATTCATCCACACGTCCGTGGCGCCGGGCCGCTTCTTTCCAGAAGATGGGCGTTGGGCGCAAGATGCGAACTGGCTTCAGCGGAACCTTGGTCCCGTGGTGCCCTTTGAAGTTCTGCTCGAGTTCCCCGATCGGGCAACGGCTGATAACAACGGCAACGGCGACTCGCTCAATTTTCTCGATCGGCTTGAACTGGTCGGCCGGATTGCCGAAGTGGTCGACTCGGTTGAGTACGTAGAGGGACTCATATCGCCGGCCACCTTCGGCCCTTCGGACATTCCTCGCAACGATGCGGACGAGCAAGGGCCCGAATTGGGCCGGACGGGGCGAGCCATGCTCCGTATCGCTGGCGTGCGAGACCAGGATTGGCTTCGCCGTAACGTGCTCAATCGACGTTTAGTTCGATATCGGAAGCATTTCGAGGATTCCCACTACCTTCAGCCGACGGACAAGGGTGAGCAGTGGCGAATCAGCGCCCGGGTGGCCGGTCTAAGCGACTTGAACCACGATCTGTTGCTCAATGAGGTTCAACGTCGCGTCGACGCACAACTGGCCCGGGAAGGTCTTGGCCGCGACGTGGTTCGGCCCATTTACACCGGTGTTGTGCCGCTGGTGTTCGTAGCGCAGCGCGAGCTTCTAGACGGACTGTTCAAGAGCTTCTGCCTCGCCTTCGCTCTGATTGCGGTTGTAATGACCGTACTGCTTCGCAGCCCAACTGCCGGACTCATGTCGATGGTTCCCAACGTATTCCCCGCAGTCCTTGTCTTCGGGACGATGGGGTGGTTGGGCATCATGGTCGATGTTGGCGCCATGATGACCGCCAGCGTGGCGTTAGGCATTGCGGTAGATGACACGCTTCACTTCCTCACTTGGTTTCGTCGCAGCCGGGCCGCCGGGCGTTCGCAGCATACGTCGATTATCGACGCGTACGACCGGTGCGCCGTTGCCATGACACAAACCACGGTTACCGCGGGCGCCGGGTTGCTGGTCTACGTATTGAGCGATTTTCAGCCGGTTTCCCAGTTCGGTCTGCTCATGGCCATATTGCTGGCGGCGGCGCTGGTAGGCGATCTGCTTCTTCTGCCGGCCCTGCTGGCCACGAAGGCCGGCGAGGGGTTCGCCGCGCGGCCCAAACGATCAGAGTAGCAAGACCTTCACGACGACAATCGTCATGTCGTCGCGTTGCGGCAGCCTGCGAGAGAACGCTTGCAATTCGCTACGCAAGGCGGCCACAATCGATGCAGCGGGTCTCTCGCGTTCCGATCGGATGACCTCCAGCGCGCGAGGATAGCCGAACCGCACCTTGCCAGGCGATTCCGCGTCAACCACGCCATCGGTAAAGAACGTCAGCAACTCGCCTGGTTCCAGCAGTTGTGACGGGCAGCGAGGGACAACCGTATCCTTATGCACGCCGAGCGGCAGCGCCGTACTGTCGAGCACAGAAACCTGGCCGTTGTTGTGGAAAACATAACCCCGCTGGCCGGCGCTAGCGTACGTCATCGACCGATCCTGGGGATCGATTCGCACCATGGCGAGCGTGACAAAGTGGGTGTTGTCCGTGTCGGCCGCGAGCACGCGATTGGTGTGCGTAAGTATCTCGCCTACGTCGTCATGTGACTGCGCCAGCGTGCGGAGGCAAGCACGTGTTTCGGACATCAGCAGGGCGGACCCCATGCCGTGGCTGCTGACATCGCCGACGACAACAGCCAGACTGCCGCCGATCATCGGAATGTAATCGAAATAGTCACCGGCCGTTGCCTTTGCCGGGTAGACCGCGCCGGCAATATCAAAGCCGGGCAATTCCGGAGGCCCCGCGGGATAGAGTCGCTGTTGAATCTCGCCGGCCGCGCGGAACTCTTCCGAAGTGTCGTGCATGGCCAGTTCCGCCTGTTGACGCCTGTTGCGTTCGATGGCGTAACGGACCGAACGAATCAACAGACGATCATCCACCTGCCCCTTGACCAGATAGTCCTGCGCGCCTGCCTGCACCGCCTTGATGGCGGCCGATTCATCGCTGTAGCCAGTGAGGACGACAATCGGCATGTCGTCGGCCTGTGCGTACATGGCGAAAAAGGTCTCCAAACCTTGGCTGTCGGGGAGGGTGAGGTCAAGCAGAATGGCGTCGAACCGTTGCCGCGAGCACAGTTCCAGGGCCGAGGAGAGCAATTCCACGTGAACCAAGTCGTACGAGCCGTCCCATCGGTCGGACAGCAGGTTGCGCATGACCCAAACGTCGTCCGGGTCGTCTTCGACAAGCAGGATGTGAACGCCGGAAAGATCCATGTCAGTCGCCGGAAGGCGCTTCGACAAGTTCAAGCCAATAGGCAGTGATCAATCGCACGGCCTCAACAAGGGTGCGATAGGTTGTGGGTTTGGTGACATAGGAGTTCACGCCCATTTCGTAAGCATAATTCACGTCATCAGTCGCCGTGGAGGTTGTCAGGACGACGACGGGGATGCGTCGCCACGCCGGCTCGGTCTTCAGTTGTTTGAGTGACTCGCGGCCGTTCTTGCGAGGCATCTGAAGGTCGAGGAGGATCAGGTCTGGCCGACGTGCATTGGCGCGCACCGCAAACTTGCCGCGGCGTTCGAGGTATTCGAATAACTCCTCTCCATCTTCGGCCAACTCCAAGACATGGGAGACGCCGATTTCTTCAAGGACATCACGAACAAGCATGCAGTCATCCGGGTCGTCGTCGACCATGAGGATGGTTCGGATTGGGGTGCTGCGCGCCATGATGTCAGTCGGCCGTGTTCGCGTGCATTACTGGCAAAACCACCTCGATGATGGTTCCCTTGCCTGGCGTGCTTTGGACGTGAATGGTTCCGCTGTGCCGGTCAACGATCTTGCGGCAGATGGCCAGCCCGACTCCAGTGCCTTCATACACGTCGCGTGGGTGGAGTCGTTGGAACACGTCGAAGATCCGGTCCCGGTGGCGTTCCTCGAAACCAATTCCGTTGTCCTCGACGTAAACGAGACATTTCTCCTCGCTGGAGGCGGAATCCAGACCGCGTTGGTCCCGGCCATGCATGAATCGGCCGTGAACTCTAACGATCGGCGGTTCCTCAACGCGGCGAAACTTCAATGCGTTGCCGATGAGGTTCTGCAGAAGCTGCTGCATTTGCAGCGGGTCGGCGACGATAGTCGGCAACCTTCCGATTTCCACGCGTCCTTTGACGCTTTCGATCTGGACCTCTAGGTCGGCGATGACCTCGCGAGCAACCGCTTCGAGATCGACCGGTTCGAATTGCTGGGCGCGGGTGGTCACTCGCGAGAGGATGAGTAATCCGTCGATGAGCCGCTGCATTCGAGCCGCGGCATTCTGCATTCGGGCAATGCAGTGTCGCCCGGTATCATCGAGGGCTTCGCCGCACTTCATTTCGAGCCGATCGCCGAAGGTGCGAATCTTCCGCAGGGGTTCCTGCAAGTCGTGCGAGGCCACGTAGGCGAACTGCTCGAGTTCCCGATTGGATCGTTCCAGCTCGGCTGCGTAGCGCGCCTGTTGCTCCTCCGCTTTCTTGCGTTGGCTGATGTCGCGAATAAAGAAAGTCATCACCGGCGCGCCGCGTTCCTCGCTCATGGTCATGGCAAGCTCGGCGGGAAACGTTTTGCCTCCCTTTCGGACGGCGGTTACCTCCGAACGCCTCCCGAGCATGGACCCCTCGCCCATGTCGAGGTACCGGTTGATTCGGTTCCGGTGTCCTTCGCTGATGGCCGGTGGAAAGAGGACGTCGGAAGGTTTGGTGCCCAGGACATCGGCTCGCGGATGGCCGAATGTCTGCTCGGCGGCGCGATTGAACTCGGTGATCACGCTCTCATGATTGATGGTGATGATCGGATCGAGGGACGACTCCAGGATCGCGTTCTTGCGCGCGCGAGCCTCGACGAGTTCCTCTTCCAAACGGAAGCTGAGGCTACCGTCCCGGTGAACAATTGCCAGGCATGCCGGTTTGCCGCTGTGAACCGACTTCACAAGGTACACGGTCGTATGCACGTCGATTGCGAGCCCGGTTTCCACGTTGCGAATCTGGCTGGCTCCTTCCCAGACGCCGCGCTCTCGGGCGGCGGGAACGGCCACGTCGCGCATTTCCCGCCAAGCGGCATCGGTATAGAATCGATGCAACGCGGCGGGATCCAAGGGGGCGTCGTCGGCAATTCCCAACATGCGGCGTCCAGCTCGATTCAGGTAATAGGGGCGTCCTTGCATATTGGTGAAACACACTAAGACAGCCGTTCCATCGACAAAAGCGGCAAAGTCCTCCGGCGCCGGTTGATCTGTCCCCACTTCCGCCGGCCGGGGCGCGAAATACGAGCGACGAAGCCAATCGACGGCGCCTGCCAGCACCTCCAGGGCACCGAGCATCGAGCGTTTCTGATGCACGGAGCGCACGACTGCCAGCCGAACCGCCCATTCGAGCCAATTCAGCGCGGTCAACACTTCCGTTCTGGGGGCTCCACCGGGGGGCAACTCGGCGCGAAGATCCCTTGCCCATTGGCATGCCGGCACGTCGCTGTTCTGAACGCAACACGCCTTGAGCGCCGCGAACATCGCGTCTGCCTGCCCCAACTTGGTTTTCGATAGGGTTGGGCAGATTCCCTGGTCGAGCTTCTCGCGCAATGTCTCGCAGATAGGCGTCTGTTGCATTCCGAGCAAGATCAGTAAGTCGCTCATCGACAAGCCTCGATTTCGGTGGCTCTTCTCATTATGTCAGGATTTTTGGAAACGTCAATTGGCCGGCCATGCCGTCCATTGCGGGCAAGAGCAGACTTACCGTAAGTCGAGCCTCCAGTAGGGCCAGTCTCCGCTTCCAGCGGAAGTCCGCCCCCCCATCCGCTCACCCACCTGGACCGGCTCGGGAAACGGGCAACTCGTGCGTGGCAAGTCGCCAGCCGTTGCGATAGCGCACTCCGATCACTTCGCCGTCGCTCAGGCCCTCCGCGCGCCAAAGGAGAATCTGTTCTCGCCCGATGCTCTCAACCGACACTTCCTTGCGAAAGTCGGTTTCGCGTTCGGCGCCGGTGCGGCGAAAAACTAGCCGGCCCGTCGTGACGGGAAGATATGTGAGGATAACGCATTCGGGATCGAGTGAGTCGATACGAAGTTCGACGTCGGATGTCAGTTCCGCATAACCCATCCTGCCATGAACACAGTAGACGATCCAGCAGAGTGCGGCAAACGCCAGGAACGCGGAAGCCGTCGTTGCCAGTGCAACACGCCGCCTTCGATCGAGTTGCAGTCGGTGGATGAGCTTCTCCACCTGGACGCTCAGAACAATCGCTTCCTCTCGACTTAGCGGCTCGCCGCGCACGATCTGCGGCAGGCTGGGCGCCGGTCGCACGGCGAGTTCGGGAATGAGCGATCCGCGATCGGGAGGTTCGCGACGATTTATCGCAGCGAAAAGGCCCGGCGGCGGCGACTGAAGAGCCATTTCGCCGCAGTAAGAGCCCGGTGGCGACGGTGGCTGAAGGGGCATTTCGCCGGTGCGGTTGCTCGCCGGTGGCGGCGGCTGGAGAGGCATCTCACCGGCGCGACTACCTAGTGGCGGTGACTGAAGAGCCATTTTACCGACGAAAGAGCCCGGTGTCGGCGGCGACTGTAGGGACACCTCGCCGGCGCGACTACTTGGTGGCGGCGATGCCATGGACATCTCGCCGCCACACGAGCCTGGCGGTGGGGGCGATGTGAGTGGCATTTCGTCGGTGCGACTGCCTGGTGATGGCGGCGACTGAAGAGCCATTTCGCCGCAGTAAGAGCTCGGTGGAGGCGGTGACTTAAGGGGCATCTCGTCGGTACGACTGCCTGGCGGTGGTGGCGATGCAAGTGGCATCTCGCCAATCGCAGAACCGGGAACCGGCGGCGGTGATGAAATTTGACCCATACACTCGGGAGCGTGGCTTAACGTGCGACCACAGTCAGTGTACGGGCAGGCGATTGCCTGATCGTCAATGGCTCGGCCACACCAAGGGCAATGTCGCACGTCAGTCCTCCAGCACTTGCCCTTGCGGCATCACTTGGCCAAATCGTTCCAGGGGGTAGAAGCGACCCGCAGCGCCGAGCAACAGTTCGTAATCCGCTCGCCACTCGGGCAGCGAGAAGACATCGAGCCGGACGCGTTTCCGGGCCAGACGTTCCGCCAGCATCGCCGCCGTCGCACCTCGGTCTGTTGTTGCATGGTAGCCGTTGTCAGTCGCCAGAAAGTATCGACGGGTGGAATCCTCCTGGAAGGGCATCGCCAGAGCCTCTTCCAATGCGTCGAGCGAGGAACCGAGGGTCGGACCGTCGGGGAAACGCGGCATCTGGTCAACCGCCACAATGAACTCCAGCGTGTCGTCCGTCGGATCCTGGCGATACAACCAAGGTTTCGTCTCTCGGCTGCCAAAGGCAATGACCGCGTAACGAAGCTGCCACCCCTGCTTCGAGACCCGTTCCGAAAACTGGGTACACTGCGTCTTGAGGTGCTGGATGTCGGAACCCATCGACTGGGTGGTATCGATAAGCATGACTACGTCGAGGCGATTGGAGGTTGGAAACCGCCATTCACGGCTCCGTCGTACAAACCAGGATCGATACCAGGCGGTCACGAGGATATCGTCGCCCGGCGAGTAATCCCATGACCACGCGCGGGTCAGATCGCCGGTTGCATGGAAGTGATCGATCATTTCCGATACCTGGCCGCCGGAACTTCGCCGGTAGAAGACCTGGCCGGGACTTGCGACCCGGAAGGAGAAGTCGATGCGTCCTGGGCTGGCGGAATTTTGCATGGCGGTCAGCCCATCAATCGCCGCGTACGCGCCAGACGTAGACCGGTATAGCACCCAAAGTACAACGATTGCGGCAAGAAGGCCAATTGCCACCGCGACGGTCAGGGCCCGGTTCTGGAGTCCCAAGTGATGTGCCTGCCGCTGGAGCTGCTCAAGCCACGCCTGCATCTCGGGGCTTGCCATCATATCGGCCGACGACGATCCCGCGACCACGCTCGATTCCGGAGGCGCATCTGCACGAAACGCAGGTGGAAGAAGGTCGTCGAGCGGTAGAGGAGAAATCATTGAGACGCCACGATGGTAACTGTTGACAGCTCGTATGGGAACCGATTCATTATCCAGGCAATTGGGTGGGTTGTCCACTACCGGGCAATACGGCACTCAATGAATCCACCCGCGCCGACACACACATGGATCGACGCTCCGGTCGAGTTGTTCCGGCTATCCCAATCGACGGGCTTCCCATTCATCGTGACGCTTTCATATCGGTTTGGGCCGTCCAGACACACCCTAACCGTCTGCTCCATGCCGGTCCAGTTTGACAGGACGATCAGATCGGCATTTTCGGCCTCGATCAAGTTTGCCTCGACAAGGTAGTTGTCGGTCGTCAGCCGAGGCCGAACCGCCGCATCGGCGAGAACCTTGTTCATAAACACACGGTGCGCCTCGGGAAAGTCGAGCGTCGAGTAATTACCGTCCTCGACCTTGGTTGCCGTCGAGATATAGCTGATGGCCGGAAAGAAACCGATGCATGCGACTCGCCCCTTCCGGCAGTCGACCATCTTCAGTGGCTCACCTTGTCGGCCGCAGACGATCGTCATACCGTCATGCTCCTCCATGGCGTTCAGGCGGAGCATTTCGTACTGCGGACGGCCCGGCTGTTGGGACAGTTCGAACTCTGGTCGGGTGACGGCAAACTGCTCCAGCAGCCCTAGCGGCTGTCCGAACTCGTCAAACTGAAGTGCCCCGGCGCCCACGTACAGCGTCCCACCCGCGTGGACCCAGTCGACGATCGCCGGCACGAACTCGCGGCGTAAATGCGAATCGGTCGCAAACAGCATCCGATATCTTCCCAGTTCGAGCGGCAATTCCTCTTCGCCCAGGACGTCGGTGGCGACATTGCAGTGTCGCAGGAGCAGGTTCAGGTACATGCGTTCGCGGCCGAAGACATTGTCGGTCGTCGCGTGCCAGATGTCGCCGGTAACCGAAAGCAGCATTGCGACATCGCCAATCGCGGTCGCGCCGTCCATGATCACGTCCTCGACCTGGCCGGTGGCGAACGTCAGCCACTTGATTCCTTCATGGATCTCCGGTCGCGTGCTGTTCGTGTCGCTGGAGATCGCATAGGCGGGACCGTAATTGAAGAAACTGATCGCCTTGTGGCCATGTCCGATCTCCATGGTTCCCTTTGCCTGGATTTCCCAAGCGGTCGAACCCCCCAGAACATTATAGATCCCAAACTTCAGCCCCTTACGCCGACAAGCGGATCTCATCGCGTCCGAATGGAAGCCGTTGGTCTGATAGGTTCGCGTCCACGACGCCCAATCCTCGCCCCAACCGTAACTGAGCGCGCCCGAGTTGAATATCTCGTACCAATCCAGCCCACGCTTGACCATGTTGCCAGAGAGAATCTCCGTGGCGAAATTGACCGTAACCGGTACGTTCGGCCAGAACTTGTTCGCACTGACCGTCCCTGCCCGCAGCATCTCGGTCATGACGTAATTCAGATACCGTCGCGTGTAATAGTAGGACCGCTTCTTATCGAGCGACTGGCCCGTGGGATCGTTGTTCAACACCAGTTCGTCCGGATTCTCCGCGCCGATCGATTCGAGATACGGTCGGAATCCAGCCTTGCAGCGGTCGCAGGCTTCGATGTGCTCGAAATCGAACCCCGGTTCATCCATGGCATTGAGCGCAACGATGTTAGTAAAGTCGCCTCCGATCTTCATCGCGCCGGAGCGCATGTGTTCGTCGATCCGCTCCGGGATCGGGCCGCTTAGGCAGCCTGGCGACTCAGTCAGATGAAAGTAGAAATTGGACGGGCGTTGCAGGTCGCCTGCAATGCCGATCGTCTTCAGTGCCTGCCTTTCGTTCTCGTAAGACGTTCTGATCGAACGGGCTTCCTCAACGGCTAGCCCGGTGAAGAACGGGAATCGAGTTGGCATGCGTCCGGGCGCGTCGGGCACCGCCTTGGCACGTTCCAGATTCGCCAGACTACCTTCGATTTCCGTTTCCAGTGTGTAGTCGGTCAGGTCGATGGTCCAGAGAATACAGTCGCCGCTCCCAGTTCGCTGAACGGTTCGGATGAGTCCTTCCTCGGACGGCGTTCGCGAGAAAGCGACTTCAAAGTACGCCTCGGTTTCTCGCTCATAGTAAGACCGCAATGCGTAGAAGATCTGTCGGTTTTCGCCGCCGTAGGCGAGGAAGGGCGCGATGTTCACCCAGGGCGATTCGTCTCCAGGCGACAGGAGATCGTCCTTCGTGTTCAGTCCAGCGGAGGCGCCAACGAACAGTCCTCGCTTGTTGATGTTCGCATGGGGCATGTACCAAGGCGAGAATGGGCGCTTTCCGAACGCGTGAATCCCAACCGGGTGCGGTTGCTCGGACAAGATCCGAATCTTTACGTACAGCGGGTAGAGGTCCATGATGTTCGGTTCGTAGGTCGGATCGTCGCTGAGAATGACGACATCAATATTCCTCCCGCAGCCATGAACGGGGGCCGAGTGAACTTTACCGAGCGCGACATGCAAATCGCCCGGCTCGGCGGTGAACTCGACACCGTCCCAAACCCATCGCGCGAAGCCGATGCCCCATTTCGTCACTCCGTCCGAAGTTGCCCTGACTGATTCGACATTGTCGAAGGCCTTCTGGAAAATGTTCTTGCCCGCCTGAACTCCCGTCACCACGAAACCGTTCTTCGCCCGATAATTGGTCATGTCCAGATACCGAACCCACAACTTGTACGATCCAGCTTTTGGGAGCGAGATGGTCGTTGTTGCAGTTCCGGCATCCTTGGCCTGGCCGCCCAGAAACACGTTCTTCGATGGTCGTCCGGCGTACCACGCCCCTTTCTCGTGCTCGCGGATCGTCCATCCATTCCCGTCCACCGTGAATGACTCCGCCTCCACGATGACCTTCTCGGCATGGGCAGGGTGTGCGGCAAACGTCGCAATGGCCAACAATACGCACAATATGAAAGACCGATTGTTCACGAATACTTCCTCGCGTGATTCTCGAGTATACTCAACGCGGTCATAATCCTGCGGTTTTCGCGCGGCTGACCAAACCGCCGTGTTGACAACGACAGCCAGCACAACTACGATTTTAATCGTGCGCTTCGAGCGCGTCAAACACCGAAATCCAAACTTCCCTTATTGATGGGCCCTCGGGCTTTGCCGCTCACCTGAATTGACCCATCTCTGATCAGCTAAACTGACCCACTACTTGGAAAGTAGAAGAGGCTTTGTTCTTTCAAGTAGTCTTCTCAAGAGGTGGCGCGCAGCGCGTCTGGGTTGGCCGGGCGAGCGGAACGGGCTGGGCGAGGGATAGGGGCTGCCAGAAGAGAAAGCTGTCTCGATTCTGGAGCACATTGCCGAAGGCTGCGACGTTCGGAAGACGGGCCGTTTGGTGGAAGTGCATCGGGATACCGTGATGCGTTATAGTCGTTTGGCGGGCGACCATGCCCGGGAACTCCACGACGAACTCGTGGATTTTT
>CAZASB010000092.1:0-15385 GCA_964487655.1 uncultured Planctomycetaceae bacterium | reverse complement strand
CCTCTGCGCCCCGACATCTCGCCACCCCAATCACGGGATTATTGAGAACTTACGCCAGAAGCTTCGCGGCCACTTCGCCTACTACGGAATCACGGGCAACAGCGTTGCGATGACCTGCTTCCGGGACGAGGTGCGCCGTGTCTGACGGAAGTGGCTCAGCCGCCGTCGGCGGAAGAATCGATTACCTTGGAGCTGGTTCGCTAGGCTGCAAGAGCGGTATCGACTGCCTTACGCGGTGGCCGTCCACTCGGTGTGCCGTAAGCGAAGCGAAGGTTGTTACTTGAGGAACAGTATGCGGTAATCCTGCACGGGTCTGTGGGAGCCCCGGGTGAGCAATCACCCAGGGCCACCCGGCCAACGGGCCCCAACGGGCGAAAAACGGGCTGCTACGCGGCATGCGAGAGGGGAGAGTGCGAGGCCTCGTCGATGCCCGGCGGCGAGTTGGCGTCTATTGTCTCGCTCGCGGGGAGGATCTGACGCTTGCGGACCGCGCGCTGGCTCAACTCGGCAAAGGCGATTCCCGAGCACAAGGCGAACAGAACGCCTTCCGTTCGCTCCGTGAGGAGTGTATTGGCACTGCCGGCGACAAGCATCATCAACAGAGTGCCCTCCGCCAGATAACGCATCCGCGGCGAAAGGTTCCGGCTTGCCCGCCAGTACGTCACGAAAAAAACACCAAACACCACCAACCCCACCAGCCCGTTCTGGGCCGCAACCATCGCATATTCCGAGTGGAGATTGTTGGTTGGCGGAGCACTGTTTTTCTCGTTGCCATTGATGCGCGCTCGCATGTGATGCTTGATGCTGCCCACGCCAACCCCCAGAAGCGGGCGTTCCTTCATCATCTGAAGCCCAATTCGAGACCACTCGAGCCGAACTCCGCAAGAGGTTTGAGTAACCGGGAAACGCCACCCTTCCGGCTTGAGCGGCCCGTCGTCGAAGCAGTAGTCCAAATACGCGACGACCTCTTCGCGAGCACGGAGCATTCGCGTCGAAAGGGTCTCGGAATGGAAGTAACCGGTGACTCCGAGCACGCCAACCACGGCCGCGACGGACACCAGGGTCCGGAACCGGAGCCTTTGCAAGCAGAACAGCGGGATCATGGCGGCCAAGGTAAAATATCCCGTTCGGCCGCCCACCATGAAGAGTACGTTCCACATCGCCAGCAGCGATAGCACACCAAGGTACCATCGCCGACGAGGCTGCTCGACGAAGCGGTGAGCCATGAGATAGGCAAACAGGCCCATGCAAAGCCCATGGATGATATGATTGCGAAAAACGACCGCGTCATCGGGTTTGATGGTGTACCGATTCTCAAGCGGCGGTATGCCGGCAGCCGTCAGGAAGGAGAAGACCAGGGTCAGCACCATGGCGGCCCCGAAGGCCCAGAGACCGGCCTCCCGCATCCGCGCCGTGCGGAATATGGTAATGAACAACACAAGGTAGACGAGATTGCGGTACTTGGCCAGAACCCGTAGGGATTCGCTCCAAGGTGCCTCGCCGTACAGTACCGAAAGGCCCAAGAGGGCCAGCACGGCCAAGGCTGTAAGGGCGACGGGATTGTAAATGATGGCTTGCACCCGGTCGCGGTATCCGCCTGCCAGAAGCCAGCAACCGGCCATCACGCCGAGAAGCACCTCGGTGAGCGACATGGCCAGCGGATTCGCAAATCCGATAACGACGGCCACCAGCCCGCAAACGAACCCTGCTCGCCAAGAGACGACTCGGTAGGAAAACTGCTCCCGAACCACGGCCCAGGCCTTGGCCAAGACCGAGATGGGGGCGACAGTGGATTGGTTCGAGACGGGCCGTTGCATCATGCTGACAGTCATCTTCCGTGGAGTTCAAGCCACTCGCGCGAGAACCGTTCCCGGGCCTTCTGACATGCTTCCGCCCCTGGCTGGGTTTTTCTCGGCCAGCCAAGTCTTCAGTGTTTCCAGTTCCACATGGAGTGTTGCTGCGCGGAATTGCTCGTTTCGTTCGTGGCGCAAGCGCTCTTTCTCGGAAACAAGACGCTTCAACCGGTCGATCATGCCGCCGCATTGTGCCAGTGTTCGGCAACGGGACTCCAATTCCACGAGTGAAATGGGCGTCTTTCCGCTTTCGAATCGTCTGAGTTGTCGGTGGAAACGGCTGTTGGGGTTCCTGTCCAACTGGTAGTTGTCAAACCCGTTTCCCTGCTTGAGGTACTTCAAATGCCAATATGCAATGCCGTGATATTCAATCTTCAAACCACGCCGATCCAGTCGCTCGAAGCGACGGTCCTGCCGAAAGTAGTTACGAGGCGTCGCTTGTAGAAATCCAATGTCGCCATCGCCACTAAAAGGCAGACATTGGGGAATGCCGATGTCATCGCCTTGGGCCACGAGATTGATTCCCGAGAAGCAAATCATGCGACGATCGAGTTGGCAGCCCGAATGTCTGATCAGTGCCGTGATGGCATCCACGTTGGAGCGGATGGCAATGTGGTCGTCGTCCAGCTTGGCCACCACGCTGTAGGTCGTGTTCGCCAACGCATAATTCGAGTAGTTGGCCATGCCATGGATGGAGAACGTGGTCGCACGCCGGTGCCCAGCCGAGCCGAGCGCGGGAACTTCAGGTTCATAACACAGGACTCGCAGCTTGTCGCCGTGTTTTCCTTGAAGCCGCTGAAGAATCGGCACGGAGTCATCAGCGCAGTCGTTGTGGACGGCGACAATTTCATCGAAGAACTCGATGTGGCTCTCAATGGTTTCCTCGAGAAAGTCTCCGCCGTTCTTGATGCGCATGAAGGCGCTGATGCCGCGCGGGCGCGGCCGATCCAGCTCGCGAGGGTCAAAGGCAAACCTTGGTGATGCTAACATGGACAATACACCACTTCCGTGCGCGGCCAGTCGTTCGGAAAGCGTTGCGCGGGGGGCTTCTTCTCCCCGCTTTCCGGGCGGTACATCGGCTGTCATCCCTCGCAAGAGGGGCATTTCCGGATGAATTGTAACATTACGGAACACACCGGACAATGGCGGTTTTGTCGAGATTAGCGAAGATCAGTGGTCCCGCTTTTTCCAAGACACCATGAACGATAGAAGAGAACAACAATAAGCGCTAATCGACACTAATCGAGAGAGAAAAAAGGGAAAGATTCTCCATGAATGAAGATTAGCGAAGGTGATTGGCGAAAACGGAATGAAGTCCATCCCGTATCCCGGTAGTTCCTCTTCTGCCGCTCGCCTTGAAGCGTCTTCTCATGCATTGGCATGCGAGGGCGAGGGCGAAAAACAGCGCGAAGCCGTCGGTCAGGGCGTCGAAGAGATTTCCCGAGGGCAGTAGCCGCGAATAATGCGCCGCCATCGCGCCAAGCAAGATAACCGTCAGGCCAACGTACCCGCGCCAAGCAACGTATACGCCAAATCCGATGACAATGACGTGTACCCAGGAAAATCGGTAGCCGTACGCATAGACGTCTATCGGAATGATCCCCAGGACCGAAGCGTAAAGGGGTACGATCAACAGCAGGACAAAGCCAGCCCAGAGCGGCAACTCGTCCGCCTGCAGCACCGACAGCCCGAATACTTCCCTCGTGTAATTATGCACTAGCAGGCCGAGACTCATAACGGAGAGCGAGGGGCTAAGGCTCAACAGGAGGTTCACTGCCGACAGTCCGTTGACCTTCACCAGGGTCAGCACAAGTGCGAACGCGATCGTGGCGAGAAACAACCATGGACGGCCCACCTGTCGTCGACGCAAGGGCCCCCTCCGGGTTAGACAAAATGCCGCTAGGCTCAGCCATGCAAACAGAGCCGTTGCGTAGCTCAAGATTCCGTTCATCGAGTTGTCTCCCGCAGCCACGCTTCGTTGAAGACCATGTGCTTGATCGACTTACGCTCGTAGGTATAGACCAAGTGGATCAGGCCCAAATCATCGATTGCCAGCGAGGGATAGGAGTACTCGTTTCCAGGTTGATGTTGCAGGCGATGAGCGATTTGCCACGAGGCGCCTTCGTCGTCGCTGATGGCAAGGGACAGGTCGGAACGGTCCTCGAAAGAATTGTTGATCGCAGCCAGCAAGGTTCCTGCATCAAGGCGAATCACGTCGAACCCCGCATTCGGATTCGGTAGCTCAAGCGGGCGGGGGATGGACCAGGCGCATCCCATGTCGTCGCTCTCCGCCGCCAGGACATGGCCGCCGTCCATGTTGCGAAACAGGGCCATGAGGCGGCGGCCCCCCAGGGAAAGCAACGCAGGTTGAATCGCCTTTCCCTGAAACGTCATACGACGAATCTCGTACGTGACTTTTTCCGCGTCAAGCTTCACATGCACGAGAGCCGAACGCTTGGTGAGCAACTCGTGATACACGGGCAGCAGAAACGAGCCGTCATCGAGCAGGATCGCCTTGTTCTTTACGTTGTAGGTCAAGTTGAAAAGCGGACTCAAAAAGAGCTTTCGACTTGGAGTCCACGTTTTGCCCGAGTCACTGGAGATTTGGTAGTTGAGCGACGTCGTCGACCACCCGCCCTCGAACACCGAGGAATACACGAGCCAGAGGCGCGACTCCAGGTCGCGAAAGATGACCGGGTTGCCAATCTTTTTGACCCTCATGGCCGTATCGCGACTGCATGACTGGCGATCGACCAGCAATCGCGGCGTTTGCCATTGGCGCCCGTCGAACTCGGCAAGGAAAATCGCGACGTCGGAAGCCCCCTCGCGCGAACCCGCATACCAGACGGCTGCCATTCGCCCGTGGGCTAGGGGAGCGATAGACGCCACGTGCGCCATAAGCCCCGGCAGTTCGTCGTGGATGAAGCCGTCACGGCAGAACGAATCGCCGGACTGACTAATCTTCGGGACTGTCGGGCTTACCGCGCGCTCCTTCCAAGGATCGCGCTCGAACAACAGCGCGCTACCAAACAGAATAGTCGCTATTAGCCCCAAGCATGTCTTCACAAAGATTCTCTGCGACGCGCGCATTCGAGTCCAGCGGCTATCGGAGGCTGGCGGCCTCGCGTTCCTTCCGGCGTGCCGTATGGATGCGCGGCTCGCGCTTCGGCCCATTGTGGTACAGCATGTACTTGGCACTTTCCAGGTAGACGCGAATAAACCGCTCCATTTCCGCGGCGACCTCTGGTTTTCGATCGATCAGATTCTCACCGGCGTCATCTCTTTCAAAGGATCGGAGTTGCTGGGAACTGCCGTCGACGCCCATCTCGAAACAGAACTGGTCACTGACCAGCCCGATCTTCGGCCGTCCGTTCACTCGCATGGTAAACGCGTAACGCTTCGAATCGAAACGCGGGTCGAGTAGATCCCGACCCATGGTCGTGTTGGTGTAGCGCCGGCCTGCAAGCGAGGCGATTGTGGGGAGGACGTCAACTTCGCTGGCTACCTTGGTAAAGACTTCTCCCTTGGGGATCAGTTTGGGACTATAGATGATCAACGGCACGCGGAAACAACCCAATTTTCCCTGGAGGTCGGTCTTGCTTACATGCTCGCCCGGAAAGTTGGAGATGCCGTGATCGGCAAAGAACACGAAGATGGTGTTGTCGATGTAGCCACCCTCTTCGGCCAGTTTTATGAACTGGCCGACACTGTGGTCCATGAAACGACACGCGTTGAAGTGCTCTGAACAGATAAAGCCCGATTTCCGCAATACTTCGTCGTCAAGATATTTCTGCTCAAAGCCGGCATTGTCGTCGGGGATGGTGTACGGGCGATGGTTGCCAGCGGTTTGAATGACTGCCAGGAAGGGCTTGGTTTGCTTTCGGAACACCTGGTCGGCCTCGCGAAACAGGGAGAGGTCGGATATTCCCCAGACGTCGACGCGAGGCGCGTTATAGCACCCCTCTTCATGGACTTGCAAACCTGGGATGTTGTGCATCAGCAGGCCCCGGATGTTGCCCCAACTGATGCTGCCGCCGAGAAAGTAGAACTTCTCGTAGTCGGAGAAACAGTTCATGATTGTGTGCTGTTCAACCACTCGCGGATTCCGGCTCGAGGTGCCATGGGTCTCCACGTCCGGAATGCCCGTGACGGTGCAGAACACCGAGCGCGCCGTACTGGCAACTGGCGTGAAGAAGTTCTTGAAGTAGTAGCCGTCGCCGGCCAGGGCGTCGAGGTGCGGCGTTGGATTGAGCGCGTTGCCGGAAAGCCCCGTCTTATGCGCGGCCATCGACTCCATCAGGACAATGACCACGTTGGGCGGTCTCTCCAGCGTCCGTACGGGTACACCGGCACGGTGGAAGTCGAGTGTCGCTTCATCTGGCCGATCGACTCCCAACCACTCGGCCATCTCGCGGTAGTTGGCTCGCACCGCGTCCTCGTCGTAAACCGCTCCGCCACCGTTGCGAACTGTGTCGGTAAAATACAGCACCGGGTTCTGGGCAATTTGCGAGACGAAGACGCGCTCGCTAAAATACGCGTCGCTCCAACGCAGCGGATAATACGACAGCTTACCGTACAAACCGCCCAGCAATAGCAAGGTCATCGTCACGTGGACCATGGCGCGACCTTTCCAGTTGAGCGGCTCCGGCGCCGTCCTACTGCAATAGACTATTAGGCGGTGCAATAGGTAGGCGATCAGGCAAACGCCCACCACGCCAAGGAGCGACAGCCACACCACCGGATAGCTTTCCCAAACCATTTGCAACGAGATGCCCAGATTGCGCAGAAAGCCCAACGCGGAGGCGTCGACTCGCGTTTCCACGTAAGAGTAATGGCCGAAGTCGATCACGTAGAACAGCAGAGTGGCCGCGCCGGCCAACGTCAGATAGACAACCCAAAGCACTTTCGCCGCCCGGTAGCGGAACGGATCCAGCCACGGCAGTCCGCCCAAAAGGAACAACGGCAGCAGAAGCACCAGCGTGAAACGCAGG
This sequence comes from uncultured Planctomycetaceae bacterium, assembly GCA_964487655.1. GTDB lineage: Bacteria > Planctomycetota > Planctomycetia > Pirellulales > Thermoguttaceae > PWXP01. Next base: position 8,541 of record CAZASB010000092.1, on the reverse strand, counting down.
TCGAACTTCAGCCCGAGGTAGAAGGCGGTCAGCAATTCACCCGCCGGCACCGGGTCGCCCGCGCTACTAAAATAGAGCCAGAAACCTACTCGCAATAAGGAAAACAGCGCAAGACAGGACAGGATGACGAGAACGAGAAAACGTGGAAGACTTGGAATCCGTTCCATGGTATCTCCAGGATAAATTGGAGTCTGTTCGAGTGCGAGTTGGGTTGCCTACTGGGGCTTGCATAGCCAATGGACGAGGGCGAAGCCCGGCTTCCCCGGTAAAACGGCTGCGAACCGCTCATTGACTATGCAGGAATCAATAAACCGCCCAGGACAACCCAACGAATCCATGCACCAGCGCGGTAGTGTACCCGATGCCGCCCGCGACTGTCCACACCAATCGAAACAGAAATACCCGATCCCCGATAGAGCCAATGTGCTTTCCGGCCTGTACCTCCTTGACGTGTCAATTCCCCCAGACTCCCCTTGACCTACTTGGGGAATCAAAACATTCCTATCCCTTATCCTTGATTTTTCCGCCTCCTTGGGCTGTTTCATTCCCGAGTGCAAACGCGTCGCGGAAACGGTTGCTAGGCTGGATTGCACGCACGAGGTACCCTCAATGCCTGCGGCAAGCCACCCCCTTGCGAAAACCAGCTTGCAAGCTAGGTTGCCGGAAATAGACGTTTTACGGAGCAGATATCCCCTGCCCGTGGCGGCGCGGTTCGGGAGGCGCACAAGTGCTGTCGGCAGTTGAACAATCAAGGCTGAACGTATCAAGAGCCACGGAGGCCGGAACGAAGTCTCGGCTCGGTCAGTTCTTTACGCCGGCCCCAACAGCCCAGTTCATGGCGGGGCTGTTCTGCCAATCGAGCGACGACACATGCCGTTTGCTCGATGCCGGAGCAGGAGTTGGCTCTCTCTCCGCGGCGTTTCTGGAACGCTGTGCTTCCGGCGGACTGCACTACCGGCGCATCGAGTTGGATGCCTTCGAAATCGATGAGCGGCTCCACCCTATTCTGAACCGGACACTGAACGGGTGCGGAGAGCATCCCGGATTTGTCGCAACAGTCCGAGGAGACGATTTCATCGAGGCAGCCGTCTGTTCGCTGTGCGGCGACTTTTTCACTGATCCGTTGCCGAAGTATACACACGCCATCATGAATCCGCCTTATAGGAAGATACGCGGCAATTCCTCGCACCGTGCAGCATTGCGGCGTGTCGGCATTGAGACGGTGAACCTCTATTCAGCTTTTGTCGCGTTGGCGCTTTGTCTGTTTGAAAGCGGCAGCCAGCTTGTTGCCGTTATTCCACGAAGTTTCTGCAATGGGCCGTACTACCGATCCTTCCGGCAATTTGTTTTGAATCGCGCCGCAATCCGGCACATGCATCTTTTCGCCTCACGGAATAGGGCATTCAGAGACGACGCCGTATTGCAGGAGAATGTAATCGTTATGTTGGAGCGCGGCGGCGAGCAGGACGATGTGACGATAACGACCTCGACAGACGACAGCTTTGCGGATATGGCAACGCACACGCATCCGTTCAACCGGATCGTATTCCCCTCCGATCCCGAGCAGTTTGTCCACGTGCCGACTTCGACCAAGCGCAGCGCTATTGAGCAGTCGGGGGCTGTTCGCTATTCACTAGAGGAGTTGGGCATCAAGGTATCGACGGGGCCCGTGGTCGATTTCCGGCTGAAGGAGCACCTGTGCGGCATGCCCGAGCCCGACACGGTTCCGCTGCTTTATCCGGGGCACTTCAAGGGCTCGACGATCCAATGGCCGATACCCAGCCTGAAGAAACCCAACGCCATTCGTCGCAACATGGAGACTGAACGGTGGCTTTACCCCAACGGGTGTTATTGCGTGGTACGGCGTTTCTCCGCGAAGGAAGAGAAACGTCGCGTTGTCGCAAGTGCTGTCGAGTCCGCCAGCTTCCCCGAAGCCGATATGGCTTGGATTCGAGAATCATCTGAATGTCTTTCACGAGAACAAGCGAGGCATGCCGAAGGCGCTGGCCTACGGATTGGCCGTATTCCTCAATACGACCGCCGTCGATGAGAGCTTTCGACGCTTCAACGGACACACCCAGGTGAATGCAACCGACCTGCGTCGCATGAAATACCCAAGCAGGGAAGTCTTGAACGATCTGGGACAATGGGCCATGTCTCGCAGCGAGCTGACGCAAGCATTGATTGATGAGCGATTTAGATGCCTAGAAGAATGACCGCCGGCCTCCAAAAGCACATTATCGAAGCGAACCAGATTCTCGCATCACTTGGCCTGCCCCGTGGCCAGCAGAATGAGCGTTCAGCCCTGTGCCTGCTGGCATTGTTAAACTTGACGCCCCGGAAGAAATGGGATCGGGCGGAAGCCCCTCTTGTGGGCATTACGCCCATTATGGATTGGGTACGGGAGCACTACAAGAAAGTCTATGCCCCGAATACTCACGAGACCGTGCGGCGTCAAACGATGCACCAGTTGGTCGATGCCGGTATTGTGCTTCGCAATCCGGACTGCCCGTTGCGCCCGGTGAATAGCCCGAAAACAGTCTATCAAATCGAACCGAAAGCCTTGGAGTTGCTCCACACCTTCGGTACCAGTGTATGGCGTGATAAATTGACAGAATATCTTGCCGAGTATGAAACCCTGGCCGCCAAATACGCCAAGGAACGCGAGAATAACCGCGTGCCCGTGCAGGTCGCGGAGAGCAAGGAGATCACTCTCAGTCCGGGGGAACACAGCGAATTGATTCGCGCCGTGATCGAGGACTTCGCGCCACGCTTTGCGCCTGGAAGCGTGCTCGTCTACGCGGGCGATACCGGTGATAAGTGGGGCTACTTCGATGCGGCCATACTCGCCAGTCTTGGTGTCGATGTGGATTTGCACGGCAAAATGCCGGATGTAGTGCTTCACTACACTGACCGCAATTGGCTTCTCTTGGTCGAGTCGGTCACCAGTCACGGCCCGGTCGATGGCAAGCGACATGCCGAACTAGCACAGTTGTTTGCAGGGGCCACGGCCGGGCTTGTGTACGTGACCGCTTTCCCTTCTCGCGGAGTCATGGCCCGTTACGTCGGCGAAATCGCCTGGGAAACCGAGGTGTGGGTTGCCGAAACTCCATCCCATCTGATCCACTTCAATGGCGCCCGCTTTCTGGGACCGTATCAGGAGCCCGGGTGAGTCCCGGGCCAGCGATCACTAAGAACCCACGAAGAATACCACGCATTGCCCGTGTGCATAGCAGACCACTGGCAACCGCGTTGGGCGACTTGCGGCGTGAACACACGGATCCACGAAACGCCGGGAGTGTTCCCGCGGTCTACTTCCGGGTGTTCCGCCATCCGGAGGGCGCGGCGGCGGGGACCGTTTCCGAGGCGACCGGCTCATCGTAGGTCGCCTGCTTGGCAACCGACCAGCCCTGGCCTGGCTCGGGCACGGCGGCGCCGGAGGCGACCACGGTCGTGCCGCCGGCAGGCTTCGCCTTGGTTCTCTCGCCGAGCGACTCCAGTCGTCCCGCTAGTTCCACCGACCGTGGCCCGGTTGCGGCACGGCTTGCCGGCTTGCTCGCCACCGGCGCGCTGGTCTCTGCCGGGCGTGCCGCTTGTGGATCGGGATCAGGATCGGGGAGCGGCGGCGCTGGCGTTTTCGGAGCGGCCGGAGCGGGCGAGGGAGTTGGAATGGACTCCACGCCCCGAATGCCACCCTCGGATGGCTCTTCGGCCGGGGCAATCCGCGTGTCGCTTGGCTCGCCGAGCATTTCGGCGGGGTAGGAGGAAGTCGCGTCGCCGACGCTCTGCTGGATGGCGCCGCGGCTGACGACGCTCGGCCTGGTGAACCCGTAGTCGAGGTACATTCCGGCGTCGCGCTCGCGTGCTCGGCGGTGGGCGTCGAAGTAGGCCTTTGCCGGCCAGGGGCCTTCGGTCAGGTAAACTCCGCTATGTTCCAGCAGGGAGCCCTTCCGCTTGTGAACCTGCATGATGGCCGTGTTGTAGTCGACCACCGAACGGAAGAAGTCGCTCTCGGCCACGGCCAATCGGCGCTGCGCTTCAAGCAATACGTCGATGGTGACCGTTCCCGTGTCGTATGCCTCGGTCACAGCCTGCACCTGACGCTGGGCCGCCGCGCGACGATTCCAGTTCGTTTGCGTCAGTACGTACTGCGACTCCATCTCGCGAATGTAATGCGAAAGCTGGTGGGATAATTCCAGTTCCATCTCTTGCAGTCTGGCCCGTTCGCGGGCAAGGATCATCTGAGCGTTACGCACGCCTGCCATCTCACGACGGAATCCCAACGGCATGTTGAACTCGAGCCCGAGTTGCCACTCTTGGAAACGGCCGCCGGTCATGGAGGCATAGGCGCTGGAATCGGCGTCTAGGAAATTGGAGGAACCGTCGGAGTTGATCAGATCGTTGCCCAGTCCTAGCCATCGGTACCGGCCGACGGCGTCCAATCGGGGCATGAGGAAGTTCTTCGAGGCAATCAACTCCATTTCGCGCCGCTTGAGCACCCACTTCTGTTCCCGCAGTTCGGCATTCCGGGTCAGAGCTTCGCCCAGGGCCTCTTGCCAGTCGAAAACCACCTTGGCGCTGGTCGGCTCGTTGGTGGGGCGAATGAGCCGCCCGTCGGCCGCCGCTAGGCCCAGCATGTACCGCAGCTTCGATTCACCGGAATACAGACGATGCAAAGCTTGCTCAACCGCATTGCGGAATTGGAAGTATTGCTCGCGTGCCTGGGCTTCTTTTTCCGCTTCGCCGCCACGGGCGCCAATTTTGTACAGGGCATGAATCCGCCGCCACGTGGTCAGGGCACTGTCGCGGCCCGCCACGACGGCGTCGAGATTGCGGTAGGCGTAATACAGCTCCCAATAGGTGTTTTCCACGTCGGCCACCGTGTCGCGCACGCCGGCCTCGAAGTCGGCCAGGGCAATGTCCGTGTTCATCCGGGCAATCATGACGCCGTTGTAAAAACCTGGGGTCGCGCCGGGACCGGCAATCCGGTTGAACTGGACGCCGGCGCCCTGGAGCAACGGCTGTCGCATTTCGGCTTCGAGGTTCACGTTCCAGTCGCTAGCGTAGTTACGCGAGCCGTTTCCCGACACCGGATCATACACCGGCTGATTGTTCAACTCGTACCGCACGTTGTGGCGCAAGGCCCATGTGCCGCCGGTTGCCGCGGTTTTCTGCAATTGCGCTTGGAACGTCCCCAAGTCTTGCGCATAAATGGCGGGTCGGAACTGCGTGAAAACACCGGCGATATTCTGCGGTGTATTGTTCTTTTCCCAGAAAGTGCTCGACCTGAGTTGGGTATCGAACGCCGACAGGGCCGCTTCGACGCCTTGCCGCGGATCGCTTTCCGCAATGGCCGGGTCGTAAACGGTTGCGACAAACGCCGGGTTTTGCATGAGGTAATCGACCGGTGCCAGCGGGGAAACCGCTCCTCCGAGCTTCCTCAGCACTTTGCCGTTGGCCAAGGACGTCTGTACCGCCTCCTCCAGCGACAGATCCCAAACCTCGCGCGGCTCCGCGTTCTGGAGCGAGAGCGGACGGGACGAGCCGTCCACTTCGCCAAGCGTGTTGGGGTCGACGTCTGGATACTCGATCTCCGTCGCTCGTTCAACGTAATGCGACAGGTCGCCATCCTCGAACAGATAGAACGGCTGTTGTGGCGTGCATCCGGGAAGGACGGATACCGCGGCAACGAGCAACGGGAGACCGGAGAAGAGTGAAAATGGCCGTATCATGGGTGGGGGATCCTCATTCCGTGGGCAATAGGCAGCGAGTGCCTGAAGTCCGTGTAATCGGCAAAGTTGATATCGACAGCTTAATCGTTAAACTTTGACGCTTCTTTGCAACTAGAAAACATAATCTAAGTTGCCTAGCCCGGATTATTCATGATAGGTAGGGTGGGTCAAACAAGCCGCTTCTTTGGTGGGTCATCGGTCGCTAATACCGGCGTCTTTCTAGGCGGCGGGCTACAAATCAGCTTGGTTGCGGCTTGTGCGGACCCACCAACGATCTACGCGACCTCGACCCACCCTACGTAGATGAATAATCCGGGCTAGCCATCCACGGGCTGCTCGCTGGGCACGGAATCTACTTGAAAAGTATGGTAAACACTCCCCCCAATGATACTGAAAAGACCGTCCTGGGTCATACCAACACGTGGCGGAGCCACTCGATGTTGGCACGATACCAATCGACAGTAAGACGAAAGCCATCGTAAGGGTCCGTATGGGGCGACCAGTGAAGCAACCGACCTGCCTTGGAGATGTCGGCGTACGTTGCCTTCATGTCGGCCTGGTGGAATGGCTTGTGGTCGATGGACGCCTTCTTGCCCAATGCCGACTCAATGTACGCAATCATCTGGTTCATGGAGATCGGGTTGTTGCCCCCGCCCAGGTTGATGATCTCATACCCAACGGGTGTCATGGCGGCGATGGTGCCGCGCGCAATGTCGTCCACGTAGGTGAAGTCGCGGCTTTGCGAGCCATCGCCGAACAGTTTGACGGGTCTGCCCTCGTCAATCCACTTGATGAACCGGAAGATCGACATGTCGGGCCGGCCGGCTGGTCCGAACACAGTGAAGTACCGTACGACCGACACGTCCAGCCCATAAAGGTAGTAATAGCTGTATGCCAGCGCCTCGGCGGCTTTTTTGCTCGCGGCGTACGGACTAATGGGCGTATTGACTGGAAGATCCTCGGAAAATGGCATGTGCTGGCCTGCGTACAGCGACGATGTGCTGGCCAGCACCAGCTTACTGCAATCCTGGCGGCGCATGGCGTCCATCAGGTGGAGCGTGCCCAGGGCATTCGTGGTCATGTACACTTCCGGATCGATCATGCTGTAACGCACGCCGGCGCGAGCGGCAAGGTTCAGCACGGCATCGAATCGGTGTTCATCGAAGAGGGCGTTCAGATCGCTTCCATCCTCGATATCAAGCTTTGAGAAGACAAGTCGGTCCACCCGGAAGCATGTTGGGCCACGATACTCGGCGGCGCTTGGATACGCGACATCGAACCGATCGAGCAACGCATTGTCGCCCCCGGCGGCGCGGGCCAGTTCTCGCAGGCGGTAGGTCTTTAACCGAACGTCGTAGTAATCGTTCAGGTTGTCGACGCCGACGACCTCATGCCCTTCATCGAGCAGCATGGCGGCTGTGCGAGCGGCAATGAAACCAGCAACTCCAGTTACGAGCAGTTTCACCTTACTCCTTTCGTTGCTGAGTTAGGGCGTTCACCTGAAAGGCCGCGAAGATCCCAAGAAACAAACCTGCCACGAGCCCCAGCGGCAGGATGCGCGTCCTCTTCGGGCTCGACGGGCCGTCCGGCGTCGTGCCGGGCCGGTCGATGCGGGCAGGTAGGATACTCGAGGCGGATTCCTGGAGCAGCGTGAGTCCGGCGTCCAACTGGGCCAGTTGCTCCTCCTTGGCGCGCAAGCCCACGATGAAAGGATCGTCGTCCTTTCGCGCTTTGAGCGCTTCAATTTCGGCAACCGTTTCGTGCACTCCTGATAGGAAGGGGTCGTCGTTATCACGCTTGGCGATGGCCTCCTTCTCTGCGATGAGTTCGTTGACTCCCCGCATGTAGAGCGGTTCCGGTGCCGTTGTCAGGTTTAAGGCCACGCCGGAGGCATCCGACATCCACACCGGAGCATCCTCCCGTTTGATGATGCCCAACTCTCGAGCGATGGCAATCTGCTCATCCAGCAGCACCAGCCGGTCTTGGCGGCGCTGACCGTTCCGAAGAATCGTGAGCCGCTCCTCCAAGGTGGCGATTTTATCCTCCCGGACCTGTTTCGCCAGTCGCCGAGAGATTTCAATTTGCTTCTGAAGGTGGCCCCGCTCATTCGCAACCCGCGAGGCAGCGCCGTCGACGATGTCTTGGATCGTACCGCTTGCGGCCAAGGCAACAAAACCGTTCAGCCAAACGGCAATATGTTCGGGACGCTCTCCTTCGAACGACACGAAAAGGTGGTCCTTCTCATCGCGCGTTCCCACCTTGACGTTCAAACGGTCGCTGAACTTCTTCTGAAAGACCGAGTCCTCGGTGTCGGCCCGACCATCGCCGAGGACGGAGAACAGATCGTTCTGGTCGAAGAACCGTCGACGCAGAGAATTGCTCATCAAATTTCGACTGAAGACATTATAAATCTCCTCCGAGCTGATCTTACTGATTCCCGGGATGTTCAATGCCTCGACATGTTGGCGTTCCGGTGGCAGCAACGCCACTTTGGCTTGATAGATCGGGGTCGCAACCGATAGATATCCAGCCGTGGCGGTAACCGACACGGCCACAAAGGCTAGAATCACCTTCCATTGCCGCGCCAATACCCGCCAAAGGCCAACGAGGCTCAGATCGTCCTCGTACTCGGGCGGCAGGAAATACATCGGCGGAGTGCATGAGTAGACTGGCGTCTGGCCTTGAGGAGGGGGCGATGGCTGTTCTTGCTGATCTTTCATGAAGGTGTCTCGCATCCGGATCCGAAATCTTTGCCGGCTCTTCCGTTTCTAGGTGCAGACTGCTTTACCCGGTGGACGGCACAACGGCG
>CAZASB010000091.1:0-15432 GCA_964487655.1 uncultured Planctomycetaceae bacterium | reverse complement strand
CGCGGCCGTGATGGCGGCCCTGGAACTGTCGAAGGTGAGCAAGAAGATCAATACGACGTTTATCGAACGACAGAATGGCACCGACCGCGGCCGGAACAGCCGGAAGGCCCGCAAGACCTTAGGAACAACCCGAGGGCGTGCGAAAAATCCCGGGCGTTCGTTTTCTGCCTCATTTCGCATGCAGCAGCCGGCTCGCACTGGCCGGTGGACGGCGAGTAGTGCCACCTGACCGCCAGAAAATCTTGCCACACACGGTGGTTGTGGCCGCGTGGGTTTTGCATATAATCGTGGCAGGAACGAGGTTCTGCCGTTTCTGGGTGTGAGTGGCCGGTTGGGCATGAGACTGGTTGCCACTTCAGCGGACGGCACGGCGGAGCGTGCCTGCTACTTATTAGGCGATCGGCAGGTTCGAGCTTACCTGCCGAATGTTCTACACTGGATATATTTCAATCTGCCGGTCGCCTTACGGACGGCGCGACGAAGCGTGCGTGCTGTCTTGCCGCCCCCAGAAGGGGAGGAGCTACAGATACTCACGGATCGATTGATGAGCGAGACGGGCTGTTTTATTTCGGACCTACACCTGCTAACAAGCCGATCGAGCGCGGGCCGATACCTCGATGCAATTTATGAGGCGGCGTTGCGTTCGCGAGTTTTCGTTTTCGGTGGGGACATTTTCGACTTTCACTGGGCCGGTGTTCCCATTGAGAATGCTGCTCGGGACGCCGCGAAATGGCTTCGCGAGTTTGCCGAGTCGTGCCCCCACTGCCAGTTCCATTATTTGCTGGGCAACCACGACCATCACGAGGTGTTCGTCGAGCGGCTAGTCGAATTGGACCGCGATATCGCCAACCTAGCCTGGGACCACCATTTCCTACGTCTTGGCGACAAGGCATTTCTGCACGGCGACGTGCTCGGCCGCAATGTAACGGCGGAGAGCCTGACTGCGAGGCGCGAACGGCTACGTCATCACCGGGTTCGCGATGCGTGGGAATACCAAGTATACGACTTGGCCGTTCTGGCTGGCCTGCACAAACCAGTGCCCTACGTTGCGCATCCGACGCATTTAGTCGTGAGGAGGATTCTGCGCTATCTGCGTTGGGCAGGGCATGGTCCGGAGTCGGGCGTGCGCGATGTGTATTTCGGTCACGTCCATCGCGTGATTATGGACTATGCGTACCGCGGCATACACTTTCACAGCGGTGGCGCCGCGATCCGCGGTCTGCCGTTTGAGATACTGGAATTCCGACTCGAATCGGTCAGAGAATGTGCATAGCTTGGTCGTGCCAAGCGAATCGTAATTGGTGCGGTGGGCCGAGCGAAGCGAGTCCCGCTGGCGCGGCGAGGAAGCTTTGCCAGGCGTAAGTTGCACGGTCCCACCGACGGTGTTCGCAACTTCAGCTACACGCCCACGCGGGCGACGTCACCACCAGCCGAGCAACTCGCCAAGGCGGTGGAGGAAGATGATGCCGCCGATCACGGCGGCGACCAAAGCAACGACAAGCACGGCCGCGCTGCCGATATCAAGCGCCGCGCCCAGGTTTACGTCGTGCCGGTCGGAGACGGCTTTCGCCATGCGTTCCAGGGCCGAGTTGAACAACTCGGCGCTGAGGACGACGGCAATGCATAACAGCAGCAGACACCATTGCCGCGGGTCGTCGATTCGCATTGCGGCTCCGGCGCCCAGGACCGCGCCGCCGCAAAAAAAGTGGACCTTGAAGCTGCTTTCCCCCTGAATACCCACCCGCACGCCTCGAAACGCGTTACGGAACTTCATAACCCAGTGGTTGGAGCGGTTGGGATCGTTCATGGGGGCGTTGCTCGAGATAGGCTTCATTCCAGTCCGTAAAGTCCGGCCGGATCGATCCGCGCTCCGCCAATGCGAGTTAGCTTGCTGTTTGGCAAAAACCGCGGTTCGATCGAGAAATTCACACCGATGTTGTCGCGCGCCGCGTTCACTCGGAACCCGGCGCTGATCAACAGAGATTCGCCGATGCGCGTGATACTGAAGTTCTGGCCGAGGTTCTCCTGCTTTCGCAGGTCGAACGACGTACCGAACGTCGATACCCACTTGGGACTCATTCGATAGCTGTATGACAGGCTCAACACGCTGTGCTGGATGGGCCCTTCGAGCAGTTGCATTCCGACGTACAGCGAGCCGCGCGGCGGGCGCGCGAGGAACGCGCCGAAGCCGATGAGCTGCTGGCCGTCGTTGAAGAAGTCGAACATGCCGTCGGAGGTGAGCGTTAGCCGGTCGCCCACGTGCCAGCGGAAGTTGTAGTCGAACAGTCCGGCCACGTCACCGAAGTTGTCGCGCGATTCCTTGGGGAAGAGCGAAATGTGCGAATCGAGCACGACCCAATCGACGATGCGCCGCGCGCCGGGCCGGCCGCGTTTGGTTTGCCATCGCTGTTCAGCGCCTAGGCGGACGAGCATCAGGTCGTCAGCCACCTCCGTACTGGGCGACGTGACCCAACTCGCCAGCCCGGTGCGCAGGGCGTAGAATCGTTCGTCGAACTTCTCCGGAATACTCGCCGCGCCAAACGTGTAATAGGGCATTCGATTGCGGAACGCCTCGATGGAATCGTCGTCCAGCGGATCGTAGAGTGGAAGCTGGTCCAGGTCGCGATTTGCTTCGGCCGCGAGGAACTCGGCCTTGAAGTTGATCTTGTGCGCGATGCCGTGTACGTTCCACAGGTCGCTCTCGACATTGGAATCGGCCGTCCACATCGGCAAATTGGCGCGAACGCCCATTTGCCAGTAGGTCCGCTGGAGATCGTCGCCATTGATGTCCTCGCCCCAGTGTGCCAATTCGCCCAGAGCATAAGGAACAAGGCGAACCGGCCCGAGCTGAAACGGCCAATCGATCTCCTGCCGCGTTGCCAACCGTTCGCCGCTGCTTTCCACTTCCCACGCCTCGGGCGTCCAGCGGGCCGCCTGCGCGGCGTTCTTGGGTGGGTCGCCCGTTTTCAACTGGGCATAGCCGACGTTGGAGTGCGCGTACCAGGTGAACGCATCGCCCAGGAGCGATTGCCCCAGCCAGTAGTGGTCCAAGCGAGGAAGCCACTCGGTTTGCGTGAAGAACGGGTTCAACCGCATGTCGGCCGTGATGCTCCACGACTGGTTGCCGAGAAGCTGTTTCAACTCGACCCCGGTGGTCTGGTCTTTCAACTGATCCCACTCGTTCTCGAAGTATTCTTCCAAAAAGTTTCGGTCGCTGATCAGGCCGGCTTCAAGCGTGAGCTGGAGGTCGGCGGGTAACTGGTGCCGATGCTGCCAGAGGAGCCGGTAACGATAGTCGGTTTCCGGCGCCAAGTTCAGACGCCCGGTGCCCAGGGAGTCCAAGCCGCTATCCTTAATGCCCCAGAAGTCGGCAATACCGCCCACCGGCCCCGAAAGACCGAGCAGGCTGGGACGCTGATAGACGAACGTGGCGCCATGCCCGAGGCCGCGCTTGCCCAGGTAGTCGAGCGAGATGTCCCAGTTGGTGCCCGCCGGTTTGTTGCGTATGCCGAGCAACTGGTAGGCGTTCCATGTACTGAGTACCTGCATCCCGTTGACCTTGTCATCGCGAAGCCCAATGGTGCGAATGTAGAAGGTGGGATCCTCGACGTCGGTGGCGAAGATGGGCCAGTAGAAGACGGGCAACGGGCCGAGGAACAGCAGGTTGTTGCGCGCCGTAACCGTTTGCTCGTGGGTCACGGCCTGTTGGCCGGTGGCCGGATCAAGCACCGGCTGGCCGGTGAACGGTTCGACGGCAGGCATCTGGATGTCTTCAAACTCGATGTCGCCCGCCTGGATTCGGTAGCCGGGCTGTCCCATCCGGCTGGAGGTGATAAATCCATTCTGGGCGAAGTATCGATCGCGACCGAGTTGCTGAACGACGTTGGCCTTCAGACGCACGAGCCCTTGATACTTCGGCGCGGGAGTGAGCATTTCGCCGCGCAGGACCGTGCCCACGTTGTTCGGCACGTCATAGTACATCTGCTCGGCGTGAATGACCCGCTGCCCCTGGCGGAAGACGATGTTGCCCTCCATGTAGACTTCCAATGGCGTGCCTTCGTCTTGGAGAGTCTGACCGGTCAGGTCGGGTTCGTCCGCGCCGCGGGTCCAGAGGACGAGTCGATCCGTGCTCACGTCAATGGAGCCGAACTGGTCCATTCCGTCGACAATCAGATTCACGCCCGAGTCGACCACGGCAATCCACTGCTGGGTGGCCGGATCGGGAAACCACTGGGCTTGGACCGGCACGTCGCCGCGCGGGAACATGCGAATCCGTCGCGTGCCGCGAGGCAGCGGCTCGATCACCGCGCGAGGTTGGGCCGCCTGGACTCCGTTGAAAACGGGCTCGGCAAGTTGCGGGCGAGCAACCGGCTCGGAACCCATCATCGGTCCAACGACCGGAGCAGGCTCACCGTGGGGCATGCCTTGTGCCGGCACGGGAGAAGCCGCCGGGATGGGGGAAGCCGCCGCGCTGCCGGGCTGTCGCCATTCGGCCAAGGCGCGATGGTAGATTTCCGGCATGGCGTCGGGCCGACCGGCAACTCGGGCAACACGCACGTCGACCCGCGACGCCGTATCGAACCGGCCCAGCCACTCGCGGTCGATCACCCGTCCCTGCCCGCTCAACTCGACCTGCACGTTGCCTTCAAAGTACGCAATGAGCCGGCTAAGCCCCGGTTCGTCGGGGGCCGGCCGTGCGATCCAGACCATGGCTTCGCCGCCCCGGGCCACGGTTGCCCCCTGTTGCACGCGGCAGTTGCCTCGCAGCAACCACACCTCGTAAGCCCCTTCCTGCCATTGATTGGCCGCCTCGGCCGAAATGGCGATCGGCTCTGTTCGATCGGGCTGCGGTAGGCTCATTTGCGTCCAGGCCGGGCCCGTTCCCAGGAGCAGGCAAACCCATGCCAAGACCGACGCCCCGGCTGCCCTCGCGCATTGTCGGAGACCGCTCTCCAGCTTCGACTCGGGCGGCTTGCCGTCGGCGCGCACCGAGAGGGCACGTGCGCGCGGTCCGAACACGACGCACGGGAATCCGACCCGACGATGCCCTCTATGAGCGTTCAGCAGACCAGCATCCTTGCCTCGCCCACGGCTCCCTTCCCTGGAACTTGCAGGCGTGCGCTTTTGCGCAGGGGATGAACCATTCCTTACGGGGGAAAAGGTGTCGACTTTTCAGCGGCGGGATTATAGGAGTCGCAGCCAAGGCAAGCAAGGCTGGTTCGAGCGGCTCTGGACACTTATTGGTGGGCACCATACGCCCCAAAAGGGCACAATCGGCCGCGAAAGAAGCGGGGTGGAGTAGGCCAGCCGCACTCTTGGTGGGGTCTCGGTCGCTACTGCCGACGTTTTTTCGGACTCGTTTAGAACTCGATCGGTGTTTCGGCGCCGGAGACGGCGGGAACGAAGAATACCTTGCCGTCGCCCATGCGGCCGGTGCGAGTGATCTCGACGATCTTGCGAGCGACGTCGTTGGCCCAAGCATCGTCAACCCAGAGTGTAATCTCGATTTTCGGCAGGAATGCCGCCGAGTATTCGCTGTCGCGGTATTCGGCCAGGTAGCTCTTCTGACGGCCGTACCCCTTCACTTCGCAAACCGAACACGCCTCCAGCGGCGCGTTGCTCAGCGCGTTGAGCACGCGTTCCGCAAGAAAGGGCCGTATGATGGCAATGAGCTGTTTCATGATGCCGGTCAGTGTACCTTTCTCGGAGGTCCTCGGCAAGAAAGGGCCCGGGCATCCTCGATCAGGCCCCGCAGGGATGGGCTGCGACTTGGCAGGATGCTATCATAGCAGGGCATAAACTCCATCATCCTCCTGTCGGTTTCATTATGCTCCGTTGGCGACTTTCGCTTGGAACCCTGCTGATTGCCGTTTTAGGCATACTGTGTTGGCTAGATCATCAGGCATCCATGCCGGGGATATGGCTCTTTCCGGTAGCCCTCATTGCAGTGATTGGGGCCACCGGTGAGATGCTATCTCTGGCCGGCGCCGCCGGTGCCAAGCCTTTGGCGGGACCGATTTACGTCGGTAACGTCCTGATGCTCATGAGTAGCTGGGCGTCGCTTGTCTGGGGCGATGTCACCGTTGGCACATTGCCGCTGCTGGCCATGGCCATGTGCGTGTTACTGATATTCTTCAGTGAGATGTACCGTTTTCAGAAGCCGGGTGGTGGCGCGACGGTCAATGTTGCCATGGCCTTGCTGGCCATCGTGTACGTTGGCCTGCTGATGAGTTTGCTCGCGCAACTTCGGATTCGTTGGGGTATTTGGGCCTTGGTGTCGCTATTGCTAGTGGTCAAGTTGGGTGATGTGGGTGCCTACACTGTGGGGCGTTTGTTCGGACGTCACAAGATTGCACCCATCCTGAGCCCCGGCAAGACCGTCGAAGGCGCGCTGGGGGCGTTGACTTTCGCCTGCGCTGCCGCCTGGGTGATCTTCCACTGGCTGATTCCGTGGACGACCTCGTTTGCAACGCCAGCTGGGCCGTGGTGGGGCTGGATCGTTTTCGGCTTGCTGGTGGGCATTGTCGGCATGGTGGGTGATCTGGCGGAATCGTTCATGAAACGCGATGTCGGCAGGAAAGACTCCAGCACTTGGATGCCTGGCTTCGGCGGTGTGCTCGATATTCTCGATTCCATCCTCATGGCCGCGCCCGTCGGCTGGTTCTGCTGGGCCCTGGGGATCGTTGGCCGGTAGCACAGACCGTCGATGGCGATCGTTATGCAGCCGGGCGAAGTCGTTTCGGCCACCGGTACAGTAGTGCGTTGCCGCGTTTTCCCGCCTCGCGGAACACGCCCGTCTTGCGCAGGCAATAGGCAATGCGCTGAGCCTCCCAGCGTCTGACGCCGAGTCCTTCGGCCAAGTCGCTGGTGTCAAAGACGTCGGGCAAGGGGCAGTCGATCAGGGTCGCCAGGTCGGCGGCGCGGCGGAACCGGAACACGTCGCCCAAGGCAACCAGCCGCTGGTCCTCGATTTGGAAATCATTCTTGCGCCATCGTCGCCGTCGACCATGGCCCGGATAGCGGTGCTCCTCGATCTCGACCATCGGCACTTCGATCGTGAGTCGCCGGTGCGGGAAAACGCCCAGGAAATGGACCAGATCGTCAAAAAGATCGATGGGCCGGCCGCGTTTCGGGCTCAATCGCCGGCCAACGACCTCACCGCCGCGGCCGTTCTGTTTGACGAGTGTCTTGCGGGCCACAATGGGTTTGACGACCACTACTCGATGTTCCGCCAGAAGGGTCGCGACCTTGTCGCGAATGGCAGCCAGTGCCCCGTGCTGAATCTCAATCAGCCGCCCATCCGCCACCGCGTCGATCCGAAACGGCCCGACCGGCACCTCGCAAGAGCTGGCGTCGGCCGCATAGTGATCTTTCAAGGCGCGATGCAGTGAGGTTTCCATCCGTGAACCGTCTTGTAGGACGCGGCTCAAGCCGCGCTATTCCATCTTGGGCGGCTCAATTCCGAAATCACAGATTGTGAAGAGGCTGTCGAATGGGTATCCGGCCCGCTTGAACGCCTCGGCGCCGCCTTCCATCCGATCGACGATGGCCACGACACGAGCGACCTTCAGGCCGAACGCCTCGACTCGCTCAATGGCCTTTAGCGACGATCCGCCCGTGGTCACGATATCTTCGACAATGACAACGGTCTCGCCCGGGCGCACCGGTCCCTCGACGTACTGGTTGGTGCCGTGCCCCTTCGCTTCCTTGCGAACCATAAACCCGCGGATCGGCATGTCGCGCGTGCCAGCAATTGTCACGACGGCGGCCGTAATCGGATCGGCGCCGATGATCATCCCGCCCACCGCAGCCGGCAGTTCACCCTCGGCCAGCAGGTCGAGAATGCCTTCGCCAACCAGCCGGGCACCGACCGGGTCGAGGGTCACCTGCTTGCCGTCGAGGTAGTACTTGGCCTTCTTGCCGGAGACAAGGGTGAAATCGCCGAAGCGCAGGGCCTTTTCAAGGATCAGTGCTTTCAACGCCGCGCGGTCGTACATGGCGAACTCCGGGGTGAAGAAAATGTCGAATGTCGAACGTCAAATGACGAAGGAAGGACGAAGCACAAATGTCGAATGATAAAGTCTCGATCGTAAATGTCAAGCGTCCCGTGCTCGCTGTTCCACTTTCTGCTCACGATCCTTCGTGCTTCGTAATTCCTTCGTCATTTGACGTTCGACATTCGATATTTCCTCCGCTACCTCTGGATGACTACGCGAGATCCAACGGAAAGAATGCCGTAGACATCCTGAATATCACGCTGGTCCAGACCAATGTTGCCGCGGGGAGCGTCGCGACCAATGGTTTGCGGGTCGTTGGTACCGTGGATGCCGATTCGGCCGGGCTGCCCGGTGCTGTCGCCCAGCCCGAGCCACAGGTTCCCCAGCGGATTGCGCTCGTCGTGTTCGTCGAAGATAGTCCCGTCGGGTCCGTAATAGGTTGGGGCAACACCTTTTCCCGCGATAACGAAAGAGCCTTCCAGGTTTGGCTGGTCGCGGCCGATGGTAATCGGGAAGCGGCCCGCGTAAAAGCTTCCGAGCATCAGCGTAAGCTCGTGATCGGCCAGATGAACGATGGCATGGAAGGGGCCGCGGACCACCTTGAGTTCCTGGCCCGGCTGCACGCCGCGAGGGTCATGCATGCCGTTGATATTCGCAATTAGTTCGGGCGGCACATTGTAGTGGTCGGCGATGCTCTGAAGCGTATCGCCCAGCCGAACGACGTAAGGCGGCTCCAGCATACTCTGTCGCGAATAGATGACCGTGCCGGCCAATTGATCAAGCAGTTGCACCACTTGCCGCGCCTGCTGGGAATCGAGGCCCGGTTTGCGGTAGAATTGACTCAGGGCAAGGTGTGCCTCGGCCAACCGTCCAGCCTCGAGTTCCCGTGAAACTTGGTCCATCAGCCGTTGAAACGACTGCTCGACCTCCTGGTTCTCCTGGCGAGGCGGTGTATCGTTACGAGGGGATCCCAACAGCCCGGCTGGGTCCGAGGGATCGGAATGGCGAGAGGCCTCGCTCACGCGCGGGTTGTCCTGCGACTGGGGTGAAAGCCCCATGCCTGCCGCCGACTGGGGCGCGGGCCATGCCGGCGCCTCGGCCTCGGGTCGGTTAGCGCCGGCCCTCGGTGGCGAGGAGGGCAGCGGATCGTTGTCTGTCGTACGGTTGGCAGGATCGGTTGGCGCCCCGCGTTGCGGCGGGTCGGCCCCGTAGACCGACGTGCCGGGATACGAAGAGGCGACGGAATCGGAACCTGTGGGCAGACCCGCGGCAGAGGATGAGTCATAGGGTGTGCCCGGCGGATCGGAGGCCGAGGACGGATAGGGCGACGCACCGGGATAAGACGGCGATGCCGCAGGATAGCCAGGGGCCGGCGCGTAGCGGGAATTCGACCACGATTCCGGTGCTTCGGCTACGTTGGGGCTGACCCCGAACGGGCTCGTCGAACTGGAATCGCCGGGCATTTGTACCAGAGGCGCGTCGGTCGACGGCACGGCCAATCCCTCAACATGCGGCGGGGCGTGATCCGACTCGGGCGAGCGTGAAAGGGCCGTATACACGACTGCGAGGGCAAGCCCCAACGCGGCAAGAATGAACAACGGTTTGAACGTGTTCACGACCGTCCTCCTTGACGATGCTACAATTCTCTCATGGGAGCCACGCGATGAGTGACTACCTGAACTTCGATTCGTCCGACGACGAACTTCACGATGACGAGTATCCGGACGAACCGGCCGACGAGGACACGGATACGTCCACCTGTCCCCATTGTGGGGCAGAGGTTTACGAAGACGCCGTCCAATGCCCTGTATGCGGCAACTACATCACATTTTCCCGCAACCCACTAGCCGGTTGGCCTGCCGGGCTGCTGCTACTCGGACTCGTCGGCATTGCCGCTGCCGTCCTCGCCCTGGCCGGCTTGCTCGGCCGATAACCGCGCACCCCGCCATGGAAGCCGGGCCATTGTACGGGCACCCTCCCAACGATGCCATACCGAAAGAGGCAAAAACGGGTAGGAAAACCGGTGGAATAGGCGGACTGGGCAGCGTAATGCGCAAGGGCCCATGTGCGAAGCCGCTGAATGGGACGCAAGTGCCCCCGCGCCAATAGTCGCCGTTGTAGGTTTCGACATGTGCGAAGCCGCTGAACGGGACGCAAGTGCCCCAGAACGGAGTGGGCAGCTTGATGGTATGTTGTCTTCACTGGTGAATCGGATATCAGTCAATGGAGTAGCGTCTTGATCCTGGATGCAACGACGTTCAACTGATGTCCCTCGAAAGGCCGTGGGTGGTTCTCTCCGCCCATCGCTCGTAGGCGAACCCTGCTTATGATGTATTTATAACTAGCCATTGTGCCTGTCCAGGAATATCCCGCCCACACGCAAGCCACTTCCCTGATATAATAGAGGTTTAGGAACAGAACGATATCGTGAGGTGGCGTCCGGTGACGCTTCGACGGCCGATTGCCGTGACCAGGGCCACCGGCCAACCGCACGCGCGGGGCTGCCTTCTTGGCACGCTGTTTAGAGGAACCGAAGCATGGCGCGAACGGAACAACACTCGGCTCAAAGCACGCGCTGGAGCTTCGCTGTACGCTCACTGCTGGTCATATTTGTGCTTACAGGAATGATTTTGGTCGGGCTGTGGGTCTTCCGGCCGGGCATGTCGCTCTCGGCGCACGAGGGGGGACCGCTGGTCCACGTGGTGACACGCTCGAACTTCGCTCACGAGATCACGGAACGGGGCGAAGTGGAGAGCGCCAGTAACGTTGAAATCCGCTGCGAGGTCAAAGCCAAGGGAGCCGCCGGCACGACCATTCTCGAAATTGTTCCCGAGGGTACGTATGTGGAACAAGGCGACGTGCTGGTCCGTCTGGACAGCTCCGCCCTGGAGAGTGATCAGACCAAGCAGAAGATCGTGGTCAACTCCAGCGAGGCCGCTGTGATCAAGGCTCGCAATACCCACGAGACCGCCCTGATTGCCAAGCAGGAGTACGTCGAGGGCCAGTATCAAACGGAGGTCCAGAATATCCTCAACCAAAAGTTCATCGCCGAGGAAGACTTGCGGCGAGCGGAGGAATACGTCACCTACAGCAAGCGGTTGGCGGTCAAAGGCTACGTCACGGCTCTCCAGCTCGAAGCCGACCAGTTTGCCGTCAGCAAGGCCAAGAATCAGCTTGAAATCGCCGAAACAAAACTCCGCGTACTCCAGGAATTCACCCGAGCCAAGATGCTCAAGCAGCACGAAAGCGACATCGCGACTTCCAAGGCCAGTTACGAGGCCCAGTTGGACTCGCACCGACTCGACGTAGAGCAGCTTGATCTGATCGAAGAACAGATCGAAAAATGCACCCTCGTCGCTTCCGAGCCGGGCCAAGTGGTCTATGCCAGCCAGTCGAACCCGCGAGGCGGGCAGGAAATTATCATCGCCGAGGGCGAGAGCGTACGCGAGGGGCAAGTAATTATCCGATTGCCGGATCCGAAGCGCATGCAGGTGAAGGCGAAGATCAATGAGGCGCGTATTTCGCAGGTAGCCGAGACCATGGCGGTGTTCATCCGGCTCGACGCCCTTCCCGACCGCGAGCTGACCGGCCTGGTGACCAAGGTGAACGAATATCCCGAGCCCACCGCATGGCACTCGGCAAATGTCAAGGAATACGGTACGATCATCCGTATTGACGGCTCGCCGCCCGGGCTGCGTCCGGGGCTGACCGCCGAGGTGCGAATCCTCATCGAACGGCTGTCTGACGTGCTGCAGCTTCCTGTGCAGTCCGTGTTCGAGCATGGCGAAAAGTACTACTGCATTGTGCCGGCGAGCGCCGGCCTTGAGGCTCGCGAGCTGACCATCGGCTCGACGAACGACAAGACGGTTGTCATCAAGGAGGGTGTAAAAGAAGGCGACCGCGTGATCTTGAACGCGGCGGCGCACCGCGAGAAGTTAGCGCTGCCCAAGCTGCCGCCCGAAGCCGAACGTTCTACGTCGAACGGGGGGCGTTTGCCACGGACGACGCCAGCCGGAGCCAGGAGCGATGGCGCCTCCGCCGGACGTCGCCCGGAAGGCGTGCGATCCAACGGGAAGCCGGGCGAGCGGACGCCGGAATCCGGGGAGCCGCGAGGCGAAGGCGGCGGCATGAACGTCAATGCAATCGTCGAACGCATGTTCGCGCGGGCCGACGCAAACGGCGACGGCTTCCTCGAAGGCGACGAGATTCCCGAACCGTTGCGCGCCCGCGTGGCCGAGGCCGACCGCAACGGCGATGGGAAGCTAGATCGGACCGAGTTGAAGGCCGTTCTGTCGAAAACGGCGCCAAAAAGACCGCAGACTCCATGAGGGGGTGGCTCCCCTTTGCCCGCCCAGGACAGACTTCAAGACGGACGCTCATGAAATACGCAGCTCGCTGTGAAGCAGTTACCCGAGAGTATCGTCTTGACGGCGGTACGGTTCGCGCGCTGCGCGGTGTTGATCTCGACGTACCCGAAGGCGACTTCGTGGCCATCATGGGCGCCTCCGGATCCGGCAAGAGCACATTGCTGAACCTATTGGGATGCCTAGACCATCCGTCGTCGGGTCGCATCCGACTGGGCGAGGAAGACATTACCTTGGCCGACGACGACCGGCTGAGCGAGATTCGCGCATCCAGCATCGGGTTCGTTTTCCAGTCGTACAACCTGATCCCGCAACTCACGGTTATCGAGAATATTGAAGTTCCGCTGTACTACCAGGGTAAGCTGAGTGCCGACGATCGAAAACGCTGCCGCGACCTGGCGAAGCTGGTCGGGCTAGGAGACCGGCTCGGACACCGCCCCACGCAGCTTTCCGGCGGGCAGCAGCAGCGAGTCGCCATCGCCCGAAGCCTGGTGAACGATCCCTACTTTATGCTGGCTGATGAACCGACCGGCAACCTCGATTCGGTTACCACGAAAGAGATTCTCAACCTGCTCGAAAGGCTTAACGGTGAAGGCAAGACCATCATCATGGTCACCCACGAGCCGGACGTCGGCCAGCGATCCAAGCGCATTGTGCGCCTGAAGGACGGCCTGGTTCAATCGGACGAGCCTGTCGCCAAGAACCGGCCCTCGATGCATGAGGGGAGTTCCCCCACAACTGCCCGCCCTCGCCAAAGCTGAACGTCATGCTCCGACTCTGGCTCCGAACCTTGCAACTTGGTGTCAAAAGCCTGTCGCTGCACCTGATGCGGTCGCTGCTGACCGTGCTGGGTATCTTCATCGGGATTGCCAGCGTGATTTGGCTCATGGCGATTGGCGAGGGGATTAGTCGCAAGGCCCAAGAGCAGATCGAGGGCCTCGGAGCCAGCAACGTGATCGTGCGCTCGATCAAACCGCCCAGCGAGACAACCGAGGGCATTCGCGGTGCCGTGCCCTACGGCATCACCCGGGCCGATTATGCCCGTATTATGGAAACGATTCCCACGATCGACCGGGGATTGCCCATTCGCGAAATCCGACGGCGGTTCAGCTATGCCGGCCGGCTCGTCGACGGCCGCCTGGTCGGCTGTACAACCGAATACTTCGAGGTCAACAGGCTGGAAATGGCGCGAGGCCGGTTCCTTACCGATGCCGACATGCGCACCAAGGCCAACCACTGCGTGCTGGCTGCGGGTACGGCCGAGCGACTCTTCCCAATCGAGGATCCCATCGGCAAATCGGTTCGGGTCGAGGAGGCGTACTACGTCGTGGTTGGCGTAACGAAATCTCGCTCGCCCACCGCAGGCATCGGAGGTTCGCTTGCCGCGCAGGACTTCAATTTTGATGCATACATACCCATCAGCACGCTCTGGTCTCGGATCGGTGACTCTATCGTGACGCGCCGTAGCGGCTCGTTCGAGGGTGAAATCGTTGAGCTAAGCCAGGCAACGTTGCGAATTAGGGACGTCGACCACGTGATGCAAACGTCCGATCTGATCAAAGAGACGCTCCGGCGCCATCATCGAACGGAGGATTACGGCGTCACCGTCCCCCTGGAACTGCTCGAACAGGCGCGGACCACGCGCATGATGTTTATCCTGTTCATGGGCCTCATTGCCGCCATTTCGCTCGTGGTGGGCGGCATCGGCATTATGAACATTATGCTGGCCACCGTCACTGAACGCACGCGGGAAATCGGCATCCGCCGCGCGCTGGGCGCCAAGCGCCGTGACATCATCCGCCAGTTCCTTGCTGAGACCGTGCTGCTATCGGTTTTCGGCGGGCTGACCGGCGTGCTGGGCGGGCTGACGTGCGGCCCCATCTCGCGCGGCATCCGCTGGGCCCTGGACACGGCGGCGCCCGACGTCATGGAGCAGTTGCCCCACATCATCCGCGAGGTCGACCCGGTCATCGTTCCTTGGTCCATCCCACTCTCGTTTGGCATCGCCATATCGATTGGTGTCGTGTTTGGACTGTATCCGGCGATCCGCGCCGCCAAGATGGACCCCATCGAGGCCCTGCGGCACGAGTAGCGGCTTGACGTCCGAGGGCCCGTGGCGCATCATGGCGGTTGTCACGGTTGCAGAGATTGGAGTCCCTCCTTCCGGCGGTTTTTCCAAGCCGACTGAAGCCTAGACTCCAGCAGTGCGCGGTTCGCACCCAGAAACGAGAGGAACGCTCGTTCTACACCCTCTATCGAGAACCCCATGTCCACTACACTCCACCAATCGGTGTTTGAGGCCAGCGCCCGGTACTTTCTGGAGCCCATTGCAGAGTTGCTCGACGACGATTCGGTCACCGAAATCATGGTCAACGGCCATGCCACAGTGTACGCGGAGCGGCGTGGGCGGCTGGAGCGCACCGGTGCGCGATTCGAGAGCGAGGACGCCCTGCTGACGGCTATCCACAACATCGCGCAATGGGTAGGCCGAGAGATCGGACCGCGGCGTCCCGTGCTCGACGCCCGGCTGCCAGATGGCTCTCGAGTCCACGCTGTCATCCCCCCTAGCGCCCGGACGGGCATCTATCTGACCATCCGGAAGTTCTCGCGAGAGGCCTATACGCTCGACGATCTGGTCCGGTTCGGCTCGCTCTCCAAGGAGGTCAAGGAGTTCCTCGAACTGTGTGTCGTGCTGCGAAAGAACCTGTTGATTGCTGGCGGCACGGGTACCGGTAAGACAGTGCTACTGGGCGCCCTGTCGCGGGCCATTCCCGAGCAGGAGCGGATCGTGGTGATCGAAGACACGTCCGAACTACGGCTTATCCAGAGCCATTGCTTGTATTTGGAGGCGCACCACGGGGGCGCCACGGGGCAGGGAGGGCTGGGCGTGCGAGAACTGTTCGCCAACTCGCTTCGTATGCGGCCCGACCGTATTATCGTGGGTGAGGTCCGCGGCGGCGAAGCGCTCGACATGGTGCAGTCGATGCTAAGCGGCCACAGCGGAGCCATGTCGACTATCCACGCCAATACGGCGCTCGACGCGCTGATCCGCCTGGAAACGCTCTCGCTGA
>CAZASB010000090.1:0-15451 GCA_964487655.1 uncultured Planctomycetaceae bacterium | reverse complement strand
TAATTGAGTACGCAGTCCAGTCCCTTTGGGGGCCATTCAGGCCACGTCAATTGCATGGATTCCTCGTCGTGTGAATGGGATCATTGCCTTGAAGACGCCGCGATTAGCGACGTGGGGCTCCGCCGCGCCAACAATCAGGATAGCTATGCTGTCGTGTTGGCCGATAGCCAGGCTACTTGGCAAAACCGAGGCCATTTGTTCATGGTTGCCGACGGCATGGGCGCGCACGCCGCCGGCGAGTTGGCCAGCAAGCTGGCAACCGATACGGTGACGCACACGTACTTCAAGCGGTGCGACGTGCCTCCGCCGGACGCCTTGCTGGCCGCCATTCTCGACGCGAACACGCAAATTCACCGTCGAGGAGAGGCGAGTCTGGACTTCAAAGGCATGGGCACCACGGGAACTGTATTGGCCATTCTGCCCCAAGGGGCGGTAATCGCGCACGTGGGCGACAGTCGAGCCTACCGCCTGCGAGGCAACCGCTTCGAGCAGCTCACCTTCGACCACAGCCTCGTTTGGGAAATGGAGCTGGCCGGCTGCCTGCCCGATAGTGGTGTTTCCGGGGCAATTGGCAAGAACATCATTACGCGATCACTGGGGCCCAGCGAGTCGGTTCGGGTCGACATGGAGGGGCCCCTGCCGGTGGCTGTGGGCGATACGTTTCTGCTGTGCAGCGACGGCCTTTCCGGCCAGGTTGAGGACGATGAGTTGGGTACGGTGCTCATGTGCCTTCCTCCTGCCGAGGCAGTCGCGGCGCTGGTCGATCTGGCGAACTTGCGAGGTGGCCCCGACAATATCACGGTTGTCGTTGCCCGCGTGACCGGACCGCAACTAGCCCGGCTCTCCGACGCCAACGGAAACGGCGCCGTTCGGGCCGGCGCGGCTCGTCCAGTGCATCCATTGCTATGGACCATGCTTGGGGTGGCGGCGCTTGGAGCGTTGGGGCTGGCTGCGCTCGGTAAGTTTCTGCCTGCACTGCTGTGTCTGATCGTTGCCGCCGTTGCCTGCGTGGCCGCAATCGTTTGGCGATATGGCGGTAGCACGGCGGCCGAAGCGTTCGATGGACGGCCGATGGGCCGGGGACCCTATCGGGCCGCTACCTGTGGCGCGAGCGCCGCGTTCGCCGATCGGCTGAAGAAGATGATCGCCGACCTCCGCGAAGGGGCGACCCAGGAAGAATGGAACGTCGACATCAAGCGACTCGACGAAGCCGTCTCGCAGGCCGATGCCGCGGTCATCCAAGGCGATCTTGCCGGCGCCATCCGCCGGCAACTTCGAACGATCCGCTCCGTCATGGAACAGATCAAGCAGCGGCGGAACACCCGCAATTGATACTGGCTTTTATTGCAAGCCTTGACCGGCTTGTAGCCAGGGCTAAAATTCTCGCGGTTGTAACCTAAACTTGGATGGTCGGAATCGCGGTGTTAATGCCTGCGGTCGAGACGGGCGGTGACTTGCACAACTCGGACAAACCGTGAGCCCGATCTGGAGTGGCGAATATGGGCGGATTCATAGCGTTGCTGCTGGTTGCTTTTTTCATGGCTGTCGTGTTCTGGCCCCGGGTCGGACTGATCGGTCTGGCCGGACATTTTCTCGAATTGTCCCAAAGAGAGCAGGTCGAGCATGCGCTGAAACATCTTCATCATTGCGAGTTCTCGGGACTTGCCGCTACCCGGGAGAGCCTTGCGGGCGCCGTCCGAATATCACGACAACGGGCAATCGATCTGGCGCGAAAGTTGGAATCCGCCGCCCTGTTGACGACACGGAGCGGTCGACTTGAGTTGACTTCCGCCGGAAGGCGTGAAGCGCTTCGCGTGATCCGAATTCATCGGCTCTGGGAACGGTATTTTGCGGACGAATCCGGGCTGGACGAGACCCTGTGGCACGACGCGGCAGATCGGCGGGAACATACGACTTCGGCGGATGAAACGCAGCGGCTAGCCGAACAACTCGGTCATCCGCGTTACGATCCCCACGGCGCGCCGATCCCCACCGCGGCCGGCGACTTACCGGCAAGCCGCGGCGTGGCGCTTTCCAGTGTCGAGCCCGGCGAGCGAGGCGTTGTCGTTCATTTGGAGGACGAGCCGAGGGCTACGTATGAGCAACTCGTGGCCCAGGGGATTACCACGGGAGCGACCGTTCACGTGCTGGAGCGTACTCCGCGAAAAATACGATTGGATGTTGACGGCGAGGAACAGATTTTGGCGCCCATCGTCGCCGACAACGTCTCCATCGAGCGGTTCGAGCCGTCCGCCGACGATCTGGGCGCTTCGGCGCGGCTCTCGCAACTGCTACTCGGGAGGAAAGGACGCGTACTCGGTCTGCTGTCGTCGTGTCGTGGGCTCCAGCGGCGACGGTTGCTCGACCTGGGCCTTTTGTCGGGTACCGTTGTGGCGGCGGAACTCCAGGGATTCGGCGACGACCCCCGCGCCTATCGCATCCGCGGCGCGCTGATTGCCCTCCGCGAGGGACAGTCCAAGTTGGTGCAGATTGAAGAATTGCCGGAGGAACCTATCGGATGATTCGAAGAAATGGATGTGCGGGATGTCGTGGAGCGAAAGGATGCTCTATCGACGCGCCGCCGATCATGCAAACATCGGTCGTGGAGACTGGAAAGCCGGATGCATTCGTCGTGGCGCTGGCCGGAAATCCCAACACGGGCAAAAGCACGGTCTTCAATGTGCTGACGGGGCTTCGTCAACATACGGGCAACTGGCCCGGAAAAACGGTTGTCCGAGCGGAAGGCCGATTCGAGTATAAGGATCGCACCTATCATCTCGTCGACCTGCCAGGGACCTATTCGCTGTTGGCCACTTCGGTTGACGAGGAAGTCGCTCGGGATTTTCTGTTGTTCGGAAAACCCGACGTGACGGTCATCGTCGTGGATGCGACGCGGCTAGAACGCAATTTGAACTTGGTCTTGCAGGTGTTGGAAATAACGGATCGCGCCGTCGTATGCCTGAACCTTATCGACGAAGCGAAGCGTCACGCAATCGAGGTGAATTGTGACTTGCTTGCCGAACGATTGGGAGTACCAGTCGTGCCGACATCGGCCAGATTTGACAAGGGTATCGACGCCCTGCTGGAAAAAATCGAGCAGGTTGCATCCGGAACGATCGAATGCAAGCCGTACCGGATTGATGCCGGAGAGAAGCGATATTCCGCGACTGTTACGCGACTGGACACAGCCGTCCGTTCCACCTTCCCATCTGTTCCCAATTCCCGCTGGGTCGCATTTCGTTTGCTTGACGGAGATTCTCGAGTCGTGCGCGCCGTGCGCGAGGGGGAACTGGGCACGTCGTCCGACGCCGATCCGACGGCGGTCGCTGAATCCGTTGGATCGCCGGTCGCCGGGCCTCAAGAAGTCGATGCCTTGCTCGCCTTGGCTTCCGATCTGAGATGGGAGGTGGGCCGCGACTTTCACGAGCGTTTGGTCGAAAGCGTTTACGGCGAAGCCGCGCGGATCGCCGATGCTTGTATCGAGCGACGAGGACACGACAGCGCCTCCGCCTGGGACAGTCGACTGGATCGTCTGTTCACCGGTCGTTGGACAGCGCTGCCCATCATGGTTCTCATGCTCGTCGGCGTTTTGTGGCTGACAATCGTCGGCGCCAACTATCCGTCATCTGCCCTTGCCTGGCTGCTGATGGACACGGTCCATCCCTTGCTGAAGACCTTTGCATCAAGCATTGGAATGCCGTGGTGGCTGGACGGCCTGCTGATTGACGGGTGCTACCTGGCGACGGCATGGGTGGTTGCGGTAATGCTGCCGCCAATGGCCATTTTCTTTCCGCTCTTCACGCTCCTCGAGGATTTTGGCTATCTGCCGCGCGTGGCGTTCAATCTCGACTCGTTCTTCAGGCGTTGCGGAGCGCACGGCAAACAGGCGCTGACGATGGCAATGGGTCTGGGCTGCAACGCGGCCGGCGTAATTGCCGCGCGAGTGATCGACAGCCCGCGAGAACGGCTGATTGCGATCATTACCAACAACTTCTCCCTCTGCAACGGCCGCTGGCCCACCCAGATCCTCATTGCGACGATCTTCGTCGGCGCGCTGGCTCCCGCCTATCTGGCTAGCCTTACTTCGACGTTGGCTGTCGTTGCGGTGGCCCTGTTGGGATTCGCCATCACTTTCGTCGTTTCCTGGAGCTTGTCGCGCACCGTTCTGCGCGGTCAACCGTCGACATTCAGTCTCGAATTACCTCCGTATCGTCCGCCGCGAGTGCTGCAAACACTCTATACGTCACTGATCGATCGAACTTTGTTTGTGTTGTGGCGGGCTGTAGTCTTTGCCGTGCCCGCCGGCGCGGCGATTTGGCTCGTGGCCAACATCCACATCGGCGGCGCTAGCCTGGCCAATCGTATCGTGACAACCCTGGATCCGCTGGGCCTCGCGCTCGGACTCAACGGCATCATTCTCCTGGCATACATTGTGGCGATACCTGCCAACGAGATCGTCATCCCCACCATTCTCATGCTTACCGTACTGGTGGCAGGCGTGACGGGCGTTGGAGAACAGGGGACGGGCGTGATGTTTGAATCCGGCGATGTCGACGTGACGCGGTCGGTTTTCGAAGCGGGGGGCTGGACTTTGTTGACCGCCGTGAACCTGATGCTTTTCAGCCTGATTCACAATCCATGCTCGACGACCATCTACACAATCTGGAAGGAGACGCGAAGCGTCAAATGGACTCTCTTGTCAACCTTGCTGCCGCTGGCGATGGGGCTTGGCGTCTGTTTGATTGTCGCCCAGATTTGGCGCGTTGCAACGTGACCGTAAGCTGAACTGGCGGCTCGACCGTCGACATCCTACTCCTGCGTTTCTAGGCACAGCCCGCAAGAATATGGCAGATACGCGCCGGGCACCGTCTCCGAAAGGACGGTTGTCCACGCCCAGAAACGGAAAAGTTTGCAAGCCTATCCATGCGCAGCCGACGATACGGTGGGCGACGCGGCCGGCGACTCCTTGGTTTGGATTTCGCGCTCGGCGATAAGATCTTCGAGGCGTTCTTTCTCGCGAGTCAGTTCCTCCAGCGTCATTACTTTCTCGTTCTTGGCGGTCGCCAAGGGAACGTTAATTCCTTGCTGACGCAGCCAATTGTCGACCTTTTGTTGGTTTTGTTTGTAAAGGTAGACTCCTAGCGTCGAGGCGCCGAGGCCCACGACGAAGCCGGTGATATGTTCCGACGTAATACCCATGATCGTTGCGTTCCTTTGTGAAATACGAGACGTCTTATCGGTTCAATTTACGGATATCTTGTTGAAAACGGACGGGGATTCCGTTGCGATGCCGGTCGAAACCTTCGAGAATTTCTCCGTGGACGCGCGATACGTCTCGCAGCCCTTCCCAAAAGTTCTTCATGCCGTGCGCTCCGCCGCCGGTCATCGCATATCGCAAGGCACTGTGCAAGAAACCGACGGCGCCGAGGCGCAAGCGGTCTGGAGCATCGGTATCTGGTCCGACAATAAGTTCGTAGCGCGGCGCCTCGCCTGCCTTGGTGGATAACGCCACGGCTTCGATCAACACGCCGGTCGATGGAACTTCAATCAAGTGCCGTCCGAATGTTACCACCCACGTCACCGCGGAGGCTGTGAGGAAGTTTCCCCGCACGAAAGCCGCGGCAAGGTAGGCTACGGCAAGAACCTCGGGGTCGAAGTAGCCTCGGTCGCGAAGTTCGCGCCAACCGTGGTCGAGTACAGACCACGCGGTGCTCAGGGCCGCCAGCCGCTCCA
Source organism: uncultured Planctomycetaceae bacterium (assembly GCA_964487655.1). Lineage (GTDB taxonomy): Bacteria > Planctomycetota > Planctomycetia > Pirellulales > Thermoguttaceae > PWXP01. The sequence continues at coordinate 9,718 of CAZASB010000090.1, read as the reverse complement.
AACCGGAGGTGGTCTTTTTCGTGAGATTGAGCCATCGCATGGCAAAGGCCGTGGAGAGTGCGATCCCCGAAAGCACAGCCGAGTTCTGCAAGGTTACCTGTTCCGGCGCGGCCAGTAACCGCACGGAACGGTTGCCCTGATCGACGGCATAGCCGAACGCCGTTCGCAATGTGATCTCTTCGGTGGTGATCGCATGGGGATCGAAGCAGACCAAGAACGATCCCGTCCGGCGCGTAAAGGAAATCGGCCCCATTCCCGGATGCTCGCGCACGAAGTCGATCAATCTCGATTCGGCGGCCGGAGGACGCGACAGCCGCATTCGGACGCGCCCAGGCGTCGAATGGATGACGGTCACCGAGGGCCGTGGCAGGGTGTTTCTCATCGGTGTCGTTCCTCCACGTCGTGGAACAGAAGCCGCGATGAATTCAATACAACCGCGACGGTGCAGCTATTGTGCAGGACGGCGCCCCAAAACACGGGAAGGACGCCCACGGCGGCCAGAACGATCCCAACGCTATTAACTCCGATGGCCGTGAAGAAGTTCTGCCGAATCGTCCTCATCGTCTTGTTGGCCAGATGGATCACGGCTGGAATCATCAGTGGCTCGTCCGCTGTGATCGTGATGTCGGCCGCCTCCATGGCAATGTCCGTGCGCGTGCCGCCCATGGCGATTCCCACGTCGGCATAGGCAAGAGCCGGAGCGTCGTTGACGCCATCTCCCACCATTACGACGTGCGTACCGCGCGACTGGAGTTTCAGTACGGCTTCCGCCTTGTCTTCCGGCATCACCTCCGCTTTGAAGCGATCCATGGCCATCCGCGTCGCGACAATCTCCGCATGTTGTTCGACATCGCCGGTAAGGAGGATAATGTCGTCCATACCGATGTGTCGCAGGCGGTTCAGCGCCTTCTTCATGTTCTCTCGCAAGCGATCCTGGATTCCGATGATGCCGAGCAAATGCGTATCGTCGGCCACGTAGACAATGCTCTCGCCGCCGCGGATCGCCCGGCGAACCACGTCGGCGGCAGGGGTCGGATTGATCCCCTGCTCCGTCATGAATCGGCGGCTGCCGACTCGAATCCGACGTCCCGCTACGCGCGTCTCGACGCCTCGTGCGGTGAACACGTTCGTCTCGGTATGGGTCGGGACGGCCAGCCCGGTTCGCCGCGCCTTGTCGACGATCGCCAGGGCCAACGGATGCCGGCTCGATTCCTCCGCCGCCGCCGCCAGCTTCAGTAACTCGCCCGACTTGAGTTCGCCGTCGGTTGCGACGATGCTGGTCACTTCCGGCCGGCCCTCAGTCATGGTTCCAGTCTTGTCGAAAATAAGTGTGTCGGCTTCGGAAAGAAGCTCCAGGTAGTTGCTACCTTTGATGAGGATACCGTTTCGAGCCGCCGAGCAAATCGAAGCCGAAAGCGCCGTAGCCGTGGAGAGACGTACGCCGCAAGAGTAATCGATGATTAGCATGTTGAGCGCTCGACCGGCATTTCGCGTCACGGCATACACGATGGCGGCCAAGGCAAAGTTGATCGGAATGAACTGGGCCGAAAGTCGATCGGCAATGCTCTGCACGTTTGCCTTGCGGTGCGTCGCTTCCTCGACGAGATGGACGATGCGGGCGACGGCGGTCTGATCGCCCACGCGCTGGGCGCGGACCACGATCCGGCCGCTTTTCACCACCGTCCCCGCGAAAACTTCGTCCGCCTCGGTCTTGGCCATGGGCATGAATTCGCCGGTGATCGACGCCTGATCGACTGCCGCCTCGCCGGACTCCACGATTCCGTCGACGCTGACCTTCTCCCCGGTGTGAACCATGATCCGATCGCCGACGCAAAGATCATCGAGTGCGACTCGCCGTTCGCTACCGTCGTCGGCTATCTGCCAGACCACGTCCTCGCCGACCGAAAGCATTTCGCGAATCGCGCGCCGCGTGCGCCCCATCGTGTACGCCGTTAGCAATTCGGCGATATCGGCCAGCCAGATGATCGTTAAGGCCGACCAGCCGCGACCGGCGGCCACGCTGGCGAGAATGGCCGTGGAACTGAGCGTATCGGCGTTGGGACGCAGGCTCGTGGCAAAAGAGCGCCAGCCGCTGCGGAAGATCGGCATGGCCAGCGACAATGCGGTCAAGGCCGGTAGCGTGAAGAACCGGCCGAGGAAGGTCGCGGGGGGCTGCAAGGACGACTTGCGTAGTTGCGAAAAGGCCAGCGTGGCGGTCGTCACTCCGATCCTCGTCACCATGTCCGCAAGAGGTTCCTCCTGCAGACGGCGCTCATTGACGGTCGGCGCGTTTCGTTCAGCTCTTTCCTTCTTATAGGCTGTTACCGAATGGGAACTTAGCACGGACTCGGCCAGCTCCAAAATGTCATCGGGTGTCGCCTGCGACGAATCGTAATGGAGCAAGACGTTTTGGGTCAGGATCGAAACCCGTGCTTCGCGCACGGGCAGAAGGTCCGTAAACTGCCGGACAATCTCGGTGGAGTCTGCTTGCAAATACGCAAGCGCGCGGCATGAGATTCGCACCCTGCCTGGAAGCTGATGGAGCACCTCGCACTGTAAAAGAGGCTTTTCCTTGCGCCACACGGTTACAGTACTCCCATCGCTCACTCTTCACCGCCAATAAGCAGATGGTGCGACCCCCACCATAGCAACGTAAATCCTGCCGGCATTGCCTTGACGCCTTCGGCCATCATCTTTTTCGCGCCGACCGCCGCCAGCAAAATAAGCAAGGCGGATGTGAAATTGAGCAGCCCGCCCGTCTTGTCGTATATCACTTGGTTCAGGCTGTCAACAACGGATCGGAGTTCTCGCACAACCTTGGGGCGCGGGGTTCGCTTGATCTCCCCCTCGAATCCCATCAGGCGAACAATTGCCGCAAAAAGTAGTTCCGGCTGGACGAGTGGTTCCCGAAAGCAAATCAATACGCTGCCTGTAATCGGACGGACTTCGACGGATTGCACGCCATCGAGCGTGACCAATTTGTCCTGCAGAAAGCAGGCTCTGGAGGAATCCTCCTTCAATGTAGGAACGGAGAAGCGGACGCGTCCGGGCAAAAGGTGTTCGGCGCGGACCGGCCCATGGCGCAACAGCGGCAGAAGACTCGCCTTTTTGTGCTTTCCCAGCAACCCGGCGATCAGCATTCCCGTCACAATATGCATAACCTGCGCTTCCTTTGCGGACTGGCAACGATGGTCAGTTTACTTTACCTCGCACACACATGACTGTCAAGCAGTTTTCGATGAGGCAGAATGGCAAGAAGATTGAGGGCAAAAGATGAAGATGTTGAGGATGCGGCGGTCGGTGCGATTTGATGAGTCGTGTGGCTCTTTTGTTTTTGCCAGGAGTGTCAATGCCATTTGCAAGAAGGCTGGGTGTCCAAGGGCCTCAACTCTTCCCGTCCCCCTGCTGCCTCAATGGAAAAACCGATTGGGGCGGCCACCAGTGGCATCTTCGTTAGCGGTGTAATGGGGTCGTTGCGGGCCCCGTCTCACTCCCCTCCAATGCCGTCAGGTGCGACAAGGTACGAAGATACATCACGTCCCCGGCTGGCACCGGGGTACTGCGACTGGGTTCGCCGAGGTCGATGCGAGCGAGCAGTTCAAATTGATCGGCGGCGGCCAATACAACGATCTCGCCGGAGTTTGCGATGCAGTAGATCCGGTTTCCCACACGGATGGGAGAGCCGAGATAATCACCGCCAACACGTTCTCGCCAATGGACCTTGCCAGTTGGCCCGTCGATGCAGGTGACCACTCCTCGGTCGTTCCAGAGGAACACGAGCGGCCATTTGGCCACCGGCGTGACGACGTACGGAGCGGCTTTCTCGATCCGATACAGCACTTCCGGACGCACGTCTTGCTCCGGAACGCCGAGTCGAGCGGCCACGAGATACTTTCCCGCGGTGCCTGCGCCGTTGCTGCCGAAGACCATTCCCGAGGTCACCAGGGGTGAACCGGTTGTGCGGAGTGCGAAGACGTCGCCGAGTTCCCAGTTCTTCGCGCCGTTGGTCGGATCGAGACTGGTGATGCCGTGGGCGCAACTCAGGACGATCACTTGGGGTCGGCCATCTGCCGGTTCGAAGACGCACGGGGTTGAGAAGATGGCCTTCTTCGTTTCCCGATCGGTCTGCCAGCGAACCTGGCCCGTCTTCCGGTCGAGCGCTACGATTGAACTGGTTCCACCCGGATCCTGATCGTTGGCCAGGACGACCACGTCGCCGACCAAAACCGGCGAGGATCCGAAGCCGTCTTCCGAGACGAACGGCCCCAAATCGTGCCGCCAGACATCTTTCCCGTCATGCTGACCGAGCGCCATCGCGACGTGTTCGTGGGGCGTAGCCCAGGTGACGTAGACGTGATCCTCGTCCACGGTCGGCGTGGCGCAGGCGTCGCAGTTCGCTTTGTACTTGGGATGCCACTTCGTCCTGACCTCGCGCTTCCACAGTACGTTTCCGTCAGCAGCCTGCAGGCACAAAACGACCAGGGTCGCCTGATCTTCGATCGTACTTGTCAAATAGAGCCGATCGTCCCAAACCACGGGCGAACTGAAGCCGATTCCCGGCAGCTCGACCCGCCATCGATAGTCTGCCTCGGTCCAGCTAGCGGGGACGGTAGCCGTCTCACTGACTCCGCTACCGTTGGGCCCACGAAACCGGGTCCATTGTGGTTCGGCCGCGGTCGTTGTGGACACCCACAATAACGCGAGGGAAAAAGAAATGATCGATAGATGTCCGGGTGCCATCAGGGGTCTCCATCGGCGGGAACAGTCGGGAAAATTGGGTGGCACGTTGCGGCATTCGTCGTAGCGGGGAAAGCCAACCAAAACAAGCCGCGAGGGAAAACTCTTCAGGCGGTTCGTGCGCTTCTTTCTTGGCCGCTGGAACCTTACGGCGACAGCAGGACAAGCCCCATTGTCATTGAGCGATCACGGCATGTCAACACGGCCTGTCCCTGAAGTGGTACGAATACGAGGAGAAGAATCCCGACGTTTGGTAGTTGGGGGCATAGTGACGGTTGCCGAGAACTGCACATGATCGCAGGGTGGATTTGGGATCGGCTGCAATCACGCATCCGTACCACCCTCTGCGAGGTCAGCAGTTTCCCCTGCTCAAGATCCGTCGCATCGGTGGCGTTGAGACAGGCATGCTCCTCGGCACGGACGGGACTTTCGCCGTGCCGCTGGCGTGGACCGATCGCGCAGAGCCGAATCCGTGGCAGGCGATCGGGAAAAAGCCGCCACTTTTCTCCGCACAATCGTTAGCCTCGCTCGTAGACTTATTAGGCTTGTTCTCCGCTCGGGATGACAACGGGGGCAAGGCATGAACCCTCTCTCTTGGGGCTCGCCTGCCACGCGCAGTAGGGCCAAGGCGTTTCACGGAGGTGCGGGCCGCCCGGGCTCGTTCGTTCGCCATTTCTTGTTGAGCCAGCATGTGCGATTCATCTTGTGGGCCCGTTCTCTCTCCCGATGCGCAGCGTCAGGCTTCCATCCTGCTGGCCAATATGATCGAAAGCTATCTCGACTATCACGATCCCCTTCCCGAACGAGAATCACTCGTTGAATCACCACAAAATCACGCCACAGCATCTGCAGAAGAAGGCGTATGTCTACGTTCGCCAATCGACGCTCAGCCAGGTGCTACATCACCAGGAGAGTACCAACCGGCAGTATGCCCTGAAAGACAAGGCCCTATCCCTGGGCTGGAACGAGAAAGACATTCGCACACTCGACGGCGACCTGGGAATGTCGGGAGCCCAGAGCCAAGGCCGCCAGGACTTCAAGACCCTGCTGGCCGACGTGTCGCTGGGCGAAGTCGGGGCCGTGCTGGCCTTGGAAGTATCTCGCTTGGCTCGCAGCAACACCGATTGGCATCGGCTCATCGAACTTTGCTCCTTGACGGGCACGCTCATCCTCGACGAGGACGGAGTCTACGACCCCGCCGATTTCAACGACGCCCTATTGCTCGGAATCAAAGGGACGATGTCGGCTGCCGAGCTTCACTTCCTGCGAGGTCGATTGCAAGGCGGTAAACACAACAAGGCCGAGCGAGGCGAATTGCGATTCCCCTTGCCGGTCGGTCTCTGCTGGGACGAGGCAAGCGGCATCGTGCTCGATCCAGACCAGGAGGTGCAAGGTGCCGTGCGGATGGTCTTTCGTTTCTTTCAGGAGACCGGCAGCGCGTACGGCGTGGCCCATCGATTTGCGGAAAAAGGGCTAAAGTTCCCCAAGCGGGCTTATGGAGGCGTATGGAATGGCAAACTGATCTGGGACCACCTGACCGACAGCCGCGTGTTGACGGTCCTGAAAAATCCGGCCTACGCGGGAGCGTATGTGTTTGGCCGCTTTCGATGCGTGAAAGAGATTCTGCAGGACGGCCAGATCCGCCAACGAGTGCGCGAGATGCCCCGCGACAGTTGGCTCGTCACAATTCAGGATCACCACGAAGGCTATACGAGTTGGGGCGATTACCTGGCCAACCAAGACCGACTCGAGGGCAACCGCACGCAGCGTTCGGAAAACGTCTTGCCGCAGGCGGCACGCGAAGGCCTGGCCTTGTTGCAGGGATTACTGGTCTGTGGAACGTGCGGCCGCCGCCTTACCGTGCGTTACCGCGGCAACGGAGGCATCTATCCCATCTACGAATGCAACTGGCGCAAGCGAGAAGGCCGAGCGAAGAAATCATGCATGTCTCTATCTTGTCCGCCGTTGGACAAGGCCGTTACCGAGCGAGTGCTCATCGCAGTCAATCCGCGGCAGTTACAACTGGCTCTGGCGGCACAAGAGGAGCTATCCACACGCGACGGGTCGCTTCGTCGGCAATGGGACATGCGAGTGCAGCGTGCTCAGTACGAAGCGGATCTGGCTCAGCGGCGTTATGAACAAGTCGATCCGCAGAACCGCCTCGTGGCGGCTTCCTTGGAAAGTCGCTGGAACGCGGCGATCATGCAAGTGGACGAGATTCGTCGGCAGTGCGATGAATTCTGCCGGCAGCAAATGCGCACCTTTACCAAAGAGCAACGCAAGCAAATCCTGGCCTTGGCTCACAACTTCCCGCGTCTGTGGCATGCACCGGCCACATGTGCGAAAGACAAAAAGCGGATGCTGCGGCTACTGATCGAGGACATCACGGTCGAACGCGGCAAGGACCGCCAGCTACATTTCCATATTCGTTGGGCCGGCAACGCTTGTGAAGATCTGATGGTGATGTTGCCAGTCAAAGTGCAAGACCGGTTGCGCTACCCGGTAAAACGGATCAAGGAAATTCGGCAACTGGCGACGGAGCATACCGATGCGGAAATCGCCGATTTGCTCAACAACCGGGGCCAGCGAAGCTCTCGCGACAAGCGGTTCACCGCCAAAACGTAATTTGAAGGAGGTGCATTATGCCCAAACCGTTGGGATGCCCAACGGTCGCTTCTCCGAACCACCCGCCTTGGGAATCCAAGTACGGCGTACCGGGGCGGGTTGGTATTGATCTCCACGGAGCTGCCCGTGCAGCCAGCGGAGTTCTTCCCGCTCGTGTTCGGCGAAGTCCTCGGTCGTTTGCCGATCGACTCCCGCAGCGCCTTTCTTGCCCAGCACTTTATGCGCCGAGCAGTAGAGGTTCAACTCACTAAACACCTTGTCGATCAGCGTATGCCATTTTCCTCCTCTCACTTTGTCTTCCAAAAGTGTCGCCAACATGCGATCCGTCCAAACCACGTAATGAGCCCACTGGGCAATACCCAGTGTCTCTCCGGTCAGTGTAGCCGCGAGCGGCACTGTGACCGGGATGTAGTCCCGCTGCTTTTCGGCGCGTTGTTTACGGTTCTGCGATTTGGTCATCTCACATCTACCTTCCTGCTCCCCTTCGCTCCACCGCGTTATGTTGCACGGCTTCATCGCTACTATGGGAACTCTGACTTCTGTCGGGCTGCATCATCCGGCGTAACCGGTATCGCCATGTTCGTTCCCTGGCGGCAGGCGATACCTCGCCGCCGGGCCTGGGCCATTGGTCAGGCAGTGTCCCTCGCTGCCCCATTTAACGATTCGTCGTCCGCATCCTGGATCCGACAGATCTCCCTGCTTATCTCGTTTGACCTTCCGACCATTCCGCCTCCAACCACCGCATTGCCATTTCGTCACGGTCGCTTTCACACGTTACTTCACCGCCGTGACTTGCCGTGTCTATCCCCCGGGCAGACCTCTCCGGTCGGTGGGATCGCCGTCACACGGTCAAGGGTTCGGACTTCACTAGGAGCCTCCCCGACAGGCTTGGCCGAATCGAGTTCACTACTGTTACGGACTGGTCTTTCGTCTCAGGTTGCTCTCCACCCTCCCTCGCGGGAACGCAGTTACCACTGTTGACTACAGGCCGGTAACGTTAGCCTGAAGGGGACTTCCACCCCCCTAATCAAACGCCTTCACAGGCGCACGTGCCACTGCCGTTCCGGCAGTGCTTTCCGAACAGGAACAGTCTTCGCGAGCGTTCACCCCGGCGCAACATGAAGGTCCCATCGCAGCACGCGCGAGTTCGTTGGGAAGTTGGCTGTCAAGCGCCCTCTCCGGACCCGTTTCGGTGCTAGACTAACGGTAGGCTGGTCACAAGACCGTCGCGCAACCCGTGCGTCGTCTGCTTTGGCTTGGTTTCAATGCCGCCGCTACTTTAGGGATTGTAGCGATTGCCGGGGTTGTCGCGCACGGGAAATGGGGGCAAGTCTCGATGACCACAAAGGCACGAAACCACGCCAGACATTGCGGTAACCGTGACCTACGGTTGGATAGACGGAGCGACCTTTCCGGTCGTGGTATCTTGGTTGGCAGCCGTGTGATCCGAGAGCAACGATGGGCTTCCTGAAAAAGTTTTTCCGAAATGTCTTCCGCGAAGGCGTGATGCCTGCCGGCACTAGCAGCTTCGAGCACCTCTGCGAAGAGGATCTCGAAGCGCATCTGGGCGTGGATCGCTACGGCAACTTCATGCTGACCGACGCCGTAAGGCCATCGTACGACCTCCAAGTTGTGCCAACCGAAGGTTACCGACACGATGCATACAATGACGAACAGAGTCATAGCAGCGTGCCTGTTCTCATGGCGGCTGTCTCGCGAAACCGGTTGTTCGACGTGTTCATGGACCTGATCGGCCCGCTGGGCGGCGTGGTCGACGTCGTGCTCGAAACCAGCCACCATCACGACAGCCGCGGGCATACCGATCTCTACCGCGAGCACATCGACATGCCGGTTCTCAAGAGCATCTTGTGGGATTACGAGGATATGCTCTTGAACGACGGTTGTACCGGCATTGCCGTGCTGAATCCAGGCGCGCCGCGGGAAATCCAGTTCGACGAGCACAAGTTGTTGATCGTCTATGGCGAGCAACTCGTTCCGTTCGAGCATGTGCTCCGACAGCGAGAAATCCGTTGCGACGACCAGTTGAAGTTCATCACCGAAGCCGAGCACGTCCACTCGTCAAGCGACCAGTACGCCCAGCAGTTCGATCAACTCAAGACTCGCCTCGGCATGGACGGTGGTTTCGATTGACCGCGTGGCTTGCCCGTTCGTAGTTCCGCCTTTAGGCGGTCTTTTCCCTTTCCGGCTGAAGCCGGAACTACCAGCATGTGCCACTGCCGTGCCGGCAGTGCCTTCTTCCGCCCGTCTCTTGCTGCCTGGAGCACGCGGGCCGTTTGTACGTGGGTACGAACTGGCTGGCGTCCAGTGGCGAGGATACGGCCCCTGACGCTCCGAG
>CAZASB010000089.1:0-15534 GCA_964487655.1 uncultured Planctomycetaceae bacterium | reverse complement strand
ATTGGGACAATTGTTCTACACTGGGTATATTTCAATCTGCCGGTCGCCTAAACACACCGGATGACCGTCCAAAGCGGCCGACTGCCCCTCCATCAGTGTAGTTGTCTCACTCACCGTTTGAGGGCTGGTTCCAACCGGTTTCCACTCCGTGGTATGATGGGGGATATCCCATTGCAAGGAGCACGGCGTGCTGATTGGGCCGGTTTTTACGCGCGAGGTCGCCATTGCGCCCCGCCGAACGAGGATCTATTTTAGTCGGGCAGCCCATGCGGCAATCCTGCTGCTGATTTGCTGGACGGCTTGGCTGCTGCTGACGGGCACGCAGCGGGTGCGCGACGTTGGCGATTTGGCACGTTTCGGCACGATGCTGTTCCAAATTCTGGCATCCCTCCAGTTGGTGCTCGTTCTTTTCCTGTCGGCGCTGCTGGCGGCTGGCGCCGTGGCTCAAGAAAAGGATCGGAAGACCCTCGTATTGCTTTTGTTGACGCGCCTGACCAACAGCGAGTTGGTTCTGGGCAGATTGTTGGCCAGTTTGCTTCAGGTACTCGTCATGCTGGCCGCGGCTGTGCCGGTGTTCATGCTGGTGGCGTTGTTGGGCGGAATCTCCCATGCGCAAATTGCCCGCGTGTTTGCCGTGACCGTGGCCACCGTCTTGGCGTGCGGCAGCCTGGGCTCGACAATTGCACTTTGGCGAGAGAAAACATTCCAGGCGCTGGCCTTGACCATCCTTGCGCTCGTGCTGTGGCTTGCCGCCTGGACTGCCATCGATTCAGGCGCATTGGGAGACCGCTACCTCGGCATTTCGTGCAGTCAATGGGCGTCCGGCTTCAGTCCGTGGCACGCCATTCTAGCGGCCAGTCGACCGGCGGCACCCACCATTTCTGCATTGGGCTCCCTCGGCAATCCGGTGCATCTGTTTGTTGTCGTTGCCGCCGGGATTGCATCGCTGTTGACTGCGGTTTCCATTACGAGGGTGCGTGCGTGGAATCGGTCGACCGAGTTACGTGAGGGCAAACGGAAAACGGAACGGTGCCGCGACGGCGCGGACAGCGCCGAGACGATCGCGCCCGGTGAGGCACTACTCGCTCGATCCGATGCACGGTCCTCGGCCCATGCCGAGCGTCAGAAGACGCGGGCCGTGTGGGACAACCCGATCCTCTGGCGAGAAATTCGCACCTGGGCCTATGGGCGGCGGATGCTGGTGGTGCGGAGCATCTACCTCGTATTGTTTGGTCTGGCGGCGGCAAGCGTGTATCGCATGGTGGCGTTTGAGCAAGTAACCGAGGCGACAACCGCGCTCATCGCGTTGTTGTTGTTGAGCTTGGTGCTCGTCAACGCCCAGGCGGTAACCTCGCTTACCACCGAGCGCGACGGCCGTTCCCTCGATCTGCTGCTAGTAACCGACCTGAGTCCAAACGAAGTCATCTTCGGAAAGCTGGGAGGCGTGTTCTACAACGCCAAGGAGATGGTCGTCCTGCCGGCGCTCTTGTGTGGATACTTGGGATGGCAGGGTGTTGTTGGGCTGGAGGACATGCTTATCCTGCTGGGTGGGCTTGCCATTCTCCATGGTTTCGTGGCCATGTTGGGTATTCACTCCGGAATGCATTACGAGAACTCGCGTCATGCCATCGCCATCAGCCTGGGGACCGTATTCTTCCTGTTTGTCGGGGTGGCGACATGCATCTGGATGATGATTGTCTTCAGCGGTTCTTTCCACGCCCAGTTCATGCCGTTCTTCGTGCTGATGGTGGCCGGAGGCACCAGTCTGTACATCGTGCTGGGGGCTCGCAATCCGTCGACAGCCATTGGTATTGCCTCGTTCGCGTGCCCCTTTGCCACATTCTACGCGATTACGAGCTACATGCTGGAGTCAAACATTGCGGCATTCCTGGCGATTGGTTTTGCTTACGGGTTCGCCACCCTGGCGTTGCTGGTACCTGCAATCGACGAGTTTGACGTGGCTACCGGCCGCACGACCGCGGATGGATGATGAGTTGGGCTGGACGAAAGTGGGACTTCTCCGTAGAGGTCCGCTACCAAGGTTGCGCTGAACGTTTTCCGTCAGCCGTGTTCCGCATGTATTTAAGGAGACTCTCAACGTGTTCACGGAACAGCTTCCTTGGTTACTGACCATGGGCGTGCTGATGCTTGTCTCGGCCTTCTTTTCGGCGGGCGAAGCGGCGCTGTTCTCGTTAAGCCGTGCCGATCGCCGACGTCTGGCGGCGGGAAATGCCGCGCAACGGGCCGCCGCGGCGATGTTGGTCGTGCCCGACCGCTTGCTAACGGCCGTGCTGTTCTGGAACTTACTGTCGAATCTCGCGTACTTCACAATCGCCTCCATCCTGAGCTTGCAGTTGGAGCAATCAGGGTACAAGGCCGAGGCTGGGCTAGTGGCCGTTCTGTCGCTGATGGGCATCATCGTGTTCGGCGAGATGTTGCCGAAGAGTCTGGCCGTCCTGCGACCGGCCTCGTTGGCCGCCTTTGCCGCCGTGCCCATGGCAGTCATGGTGCGGCTGCTGGATCCGGTTGTGCCAGTGCTTCGGGTCGTGAACCTTCTCTCGCAACGGCTGTTCTGGCCCGGCTTCCAGTCGGAACCTTATCTCCGATTGAGCGATTTGGAGCGAGCCGTCGAGCTTTCCACCGCCGACGCCGCACTGGTTGCGCAGGAGCATCACGTGCTGCAAAGCCTGGTCCTCCTTTCGGAGATTCGTGTGGACGAAGTCATGCGTCCCCGCACGCAGTTCTTGACCTTTCGGCCGCCCGTATCGCTCAATGACCTGCAGGGCCGAGTGACGCCAAGCGGATACCTGCTGGTCACGGAGTCGGACAGCGACGAGGTGGCGCAGGCCGTCGGACTCCGGCAGTTGTCGAGCATCCCCACGGAGCACTTGGAACACCTTGCGAGTCCCATTGCGTACGTTCCCTGGTGTGCGACCGTGGCCAATGCGATGGAGACGATGCGACGTCAGGGTAGGCCGGTGGTCGCCGTGGTGAACGAGCTTGGCGAGACGATTGGCATTCTCACGCTCGACGACGTGATGGATACAGTCTTCAGCCATGCCGCCAGCCGGACGGAGCGCCTGCTCCGCCAGCAGCCGATCCGAAAGACGGGCGATGATACGTGGCAGGTAAGTGGAATTGCCAGTCTGCGCCGACTGGCCCGATATTTCGACCTGCCTCGCCCGCCAAGCAAGAGCATGACCGTGGCCGGCGCCATCCAAGAGACCTTGGGGCGTATTGCCGAGCCGGGTGATACGTGCGTTTGGGGCCCTTTCCTGCTAAAAGTCCTGGAGGTGTCGCCACACGGCCCCGTGCTCGTCGAATTGCGTTTAGCCGGCACGCGAGAGGGGGAGTCATGACGATCGGAATCGTACTCCTGGCCGCTGTGGGATTGTTCCTCAGCGCATTCTTCAGCGGTTCGGAAACCGGCTTCTACCGGGCCACTCGACTGCGGTTGATCCTCGACGCGCGCTCCGGCGACGTGATTGCCCGCTTGCTGCTCTGGTTGATGAACAACCCTTCACTCTACGTTGCGACCGTTCTCATTGGCAACAACGCGGCGAACTACCTTGTTTCGTTTGCGATTGTCCTGGGCGCGCAAGCCGTGTTTCCGGGGCCGAGCCGCGCCGCCGGATTGATCGCGCCGATCCTCTTGGCACCCGTATTGTTCGTGTACGGGGAACTACTGCCGAAGCACCTCTTCCTCAATGCGCCCAACAAGTTGTTGCGAGCGGGAGGAGCCTTGTTCATGGCGTTCGTCGTTCTGTTTTTTCCGCTGGCCGTCGTGCTCTGGGTCTTCAATGTACTGCTCGCGCGATTTCTGGGCGAGGCGCCGCAAGAGGTGCGACTGAAGCTTGCGCGGCGCGAGCTGCAACGCCTTCTCGACGAGGGACACGCCGCTGGAATCCTCCATCCCTCCCAACGCGGTCTCGCGCAGGGCATCTTTTCCGTCGCCAACGTGCCAGTGGGACACTATGCCGTGCCCATCATCAATCTGCCGCGCGCAAAGAGCGAGATGTCCAAGGAGGATGTCTTCCGACTCGCCCACCGATACCACCTTGCCATCGTGCCCGTCGAATCGGCTGACAGGCCGGGAGAACTCGTCGGCTACTATCGAGTGGTCGATCTTGCGCTCGACAACGCTCCGGAACCCGGTCCCTTGTACCCGCTCATCGAAATGCCCGACACTATTTCCCACCTCGGCGCGCTAATGCGCATGCGAAGCGGAGGGCACGGCCTCGTCCGAGTCGTAAACGGCGAAGGCGAAACGCTTGGCGTGGTTTCCGCCGAGCAGTTGACGGACCCGATATGGAAACCCGGAGAATAGTCCAGGCCGGACCGTGAGCAGCTTTTGCAACGCGATCGGTTACTTGCGGTAACCCAACGACTTGACCACGCCGAGCATTTCCTCGTACGTGATGAAGCGGCGGCGATGCAGCAGTTTGTACTCGTCGATGGCGCGCGCCAATTCGGCCGCGTCGGGCGACAAGTCGTCAACGCTGTTGGTGAACTGGCGGCGCTCGCACACCGGGGGAAGACCCGGCGCGGAGTAATCGCGGCGATCGATGAAATCGCAACTGGTTGACTCTAATCCTTGCGACATGATCCGCGTGCTCCTTGGTAAGGCGGGGGTGGCTGCCCGGAGGGACCATGGGGCCCATCGCACCGGGCACCGTGGGAAACTCGGCGTGGAACCATGAATAACGTACCATGCAAACCGTGGTCAGGCAAACCTCGCTCGTACCATTCGGGCGGCTGCGCCGCTTGCGGCCTGTTGATTTAGTGTCGTTCCGCATCTCCGAGGCGGAATATCTTGGGGGCTTCCGCCGGAAGCTCCCAAGATCCAGCGTCTTGGAGAGACGTGTCAACAATAGATCAACAGGCCGCTTGGCGCGAATGTAGCGGAAAACGGGCTCTATTCCACCGGAATGAGTTTCGGGGGGCGAATCTTGTGCCCGAATACCCGGCCGTGCCGGGCAACCAACTCGGAAAAGTCGTACCGCAGGAACTCCGTCAGTTCCCCCGGTGGCGATTGCCGCAGCCACTCGTCGAGCAGTTCCGCGACACGGGCGTCGAACTGCTTCTGCGACCCACCATGGGCAAAACATCGCCCCTCGAACCGCCGCAAATCGCCGTCGAACTTCGGTCCAATATGCCAAAGTTCGTGCATGACCGTTGCAAGTTTTTCGCGAACGGGCATATTGAGGAACCGGGGCAGGTAGAAGGTCAGAACGTAGAGCATCTCCCGGCCGTCGGGCGCGAAGAGCGGCTGCACACCCCATTTTCGCCCCCGACGCACCGTATGGATATTTCCCCCGGTAAACCGCAGCGGCGTGAGCGAAGCGTACAGGCCATGTGTCGTGGCCTTCCGGGCTTGGGTAAAGCCGACGGCCACGCGATGCATGTCAATGTGGGACAGTGGCGGCGTTCGGGCAACCATATCGTCGCAGATCCGACGAATATGGGCGGTGAAGTCGATCCCCTCCTCTGGTGTTTTTCCAGTTTTTAGCCGAGGAGGAACACGGGACGTAAACACAGAAAATGGACCTTTTAGCGTGTATGAAAATCACTTATCGAGGCAGTTGCCCCATACAATTCTACAATTTCCTGAATAGGCCCTGAGTGGGCGAAGTGTACCAGTTTCGCCAATCGTTCGCAACGACGATCCATCGGCCAACGACGGGCCGACGGGCCGGCCGGCTCGTTGGGGGTCTTGAAAGCTGTTGCACTTGCCGATATACTAGCCGGGTTGCCCAACGGGCCGTAAGCCGTAACACGAATCCTACCCACAAGATTTTGCCATGTACGCGATTATTGAGGAAAGTGGAAGTCAATTCCGAGTTGAGGAAGGCCAAGAGATCGTTATCGACTACCGTGAGATCACCGCAGGCGAGTCGATCCAGTTCGATAAGGTGCTTGCCTACCGCGACGACGAAGGGATTCGAGTGGGGCGACCGACCCTCGAGTCGGCCCGGGTCATCGGCGAGGTGCTCCAAGTGGAGCAAGGTCCGAAGCTTATCGTTGGTAAACTCCGACGGCGCAAGAACTTCCGACGGCGAACCGGCCACCGACAGCTCCATACTCGCGTACGCATCGACAAGATCGAAGTCGAGTGATCGTTACGGTACGAGTACGATCTTACCCGAAAGGGCGCCTGACCGACCTAGCGTACTTTGCTCTTGGAGCCAGTGTGCTTCAGCCGCCTTTTCGAGCGGCATGACACGGTCGATCAGCGGTCGCAGGCGTCCGCGAGCCATCCAACGATTGATCTCGGCGGCAGCCTTGCGCTGCTCGTCGGGCGTGGCGTTGAACATGGCAAAGCCGAGCAATCGGCAGTCTTTGACGTAGAATGGGCCGACGGGCAACCGGGGGCGACTTTCACGGCCGGCCATGACCACAACACGGCCCCGCAGGGCCATGTGGTCAACGATCTGTTCGAAGTTCTGCTCGCGCAGTGTTTCGTACCAGACATCGATGCCTTCGGGGGCGAAGTGGCGGATTGCCGCCCCAACGTCGTCCCTCTTGTAGTTCACCACGGTTTGCGCGCCCAATTGCCGGCAAATTTGGACCTTTCCAGGGCTGCTGGCCGTGGTCATTACCCGGGCGCTGACATTGCGGGCCATTTGCACGACGCAGGAGCCCACACCCCCGGAACCGCCATGGACAAAAACGGCTTCTCGTGGCCGTAGCTGGGCTTCGCGAAACAGCCCCAGGTGCGCGGTGATTCCCACCAGGGCAATGGCAGCAGCGTGCTGATCGTCGATTTCGTCAGGCGTCGGGTACAGCCAGCACTCGTCGACGGCGGCGTACTCGGCAAAAGTACCTTGGCGCCCCAGCAGACCCTGGTTGCTGCCCCATACACGATCGCCCGGCTGGAATCGATTGGCTTCCGGCCCCACGGACTCAACCGTGCCGGCGAGATCGCAACCGATAATGAATGGCTCCGGCAGCTTCAGGGGGAAATCTCCCGCCCGGATGTAGGTGTCGATCGGGTTTACCGCCACGGCGGCAACTTTGACGAGCACCTGGGAACCGGTAGGTTTCGGCTTGGGTAATTTCCCACAGACGATGACATCTGGAGCCCCTGTTCGTTCAATATAGGCGGCTTTCATTGGTCTCCTCGTGGCCTGCGGCTTGCTGCCCCCGATACATACCACTATCAATACCAGAATGGTCTGGGCGTCGATACCCCCCTTGCGACAACAGGAGCAACTTGCGGCGGGAAGGATGCTTCGGGCCCCAGGCAGCCCGTGCTGGGAGGACGGTTGCGGGCGTCCACTACCATCAGGAGTTTTTTTGGGTAGAATAGGACCAAACCGATTCCATGCCACCTGCTTTCCATGCCACCCTCTGTTTTTTGAGCCATGCAACCTTTCACGATCCACACGGGCCTGGTCGCGGCGATGGACCGCTCCGATGTCGACACCGACCAAATCATTCCGAAGCAGTTCCTTAAGCGAATCGAACGGACGGGCTTCGGCCAGTTCCTGTTCTTTGACTGGCGGTTTCTCGACAATGGCAAACCGAACCCAGAGTTTGAACTCAACCAGCCCGAGGCCCACGGCGCCAGCATCCTGCTTGCGCGGCGCAATTTCGGCTGCGGTTCCAGCCGCGAGCATGCGCCCTGGGCCCTGGAGGATTATGGCTTCCGGGTGATCATCGCTCCAAGCTTCGCCGACATCTTCTACAACAACTGTTTCAAGAACAGCATGTTGCCGCTGCGGCTCGACGAAGAGCAGGTAGACGAGCTGTTCCGCCGCGTGGCGGCGCATCCAGGCTATCAGCTTACCGTCGATCTTCATGCCTGCCGCGTGACCGACGAGCATGGGCTTTCGCTTGCCTTTACGGTGGACGAGTTCCGTCGGCATTGCTTGCTTGGCGGACTGGACGACATTGGCCTGACGCTTGCCCAAGAGGACCGAATTGCCGAGTACGAGCGCTCGCGCGGCTTGGCGTAAGCTGGCACTGCTATCACGTTTCGACCCATCGGCGGGCCGGATGCGTAGTGTTGTTATCATGTTCCGATCCATCGATGGACCGGATGCGTAGTGCTGCTAAAATGCCTCATCGTTGTCAAACGGCAGCAGCGCATTGCGGCCGAGTGAAGCCCGTGCTTGCGTATTGCGAGAATTGTGCGCTTTGCGCCGGTGCGGCTACTTGCTCTTCTCGCCAGTTCGCGCCACAATAGCGGCCGAACTAGACTGGCCGAGCGATGGACACGGCATCGGTTGCCTGGCCGCTTTGCGCACGCTTTCCGGAGATAAGCTATGCTTCAACAATGCGAGACGTCGTTGACGTCCGCCGTGGCTTCTCGGGAGTTCCGCCCGTTCCGGGCATTGCGGCATGTGTCCTCTCGTCCGCCCCGAGGAAACCAAAGGCGCTATTGATCGACCACTTATGACTTTCGTTCCGGCTTCATTTGGCGCGCTGATGCGCTCCTCCTCCGCGTGATGCCGTTTCGCTGTGCCTGATGAGGAGGCGAAGATGACGCGACCGTCCGATAGGCGGCGTAGCTGCGTGCGTACCGCGCGACTAGAGACGTGCGAGGCCAGGGAACTTCTCTCGGCGGCGCCGGTCCATGACTTCTGGCTCGATGGCCAACAGCTCGTCGACACCAGCCTCTACGCCGATCTCGACACGGCAGCAACCGCCGCCCACACCCTGACCGGTCTGGACCAGGTGTTGAACACCTACGGGTTTACCGGCACGGGACAGACCGTGGCGGTCATCGACAGCGGAATCACGTATTCACACTACGCATTGGGCGGCGGCTACGGCAGCCAGTATCGCGTCGTGGGCGGTTGGGACTTTGCCGAGAACGATGCCGACCCGTACGACACCGGCCCCTACGGCTCGCACGGCACGCACGTGGCCGGCATCATCGGCAGCAGCGACAGCACCTACTCCGGCGTTGCGTCCGGCGTCGATCTCGTGTCCCTTCGCGTATTCGACGACTCCGGCGGCGGGTATTTCTCGTGGGTCGAAGACGCCTTGTGGTGGGTTCACGAGAACCGCCTCGCCTTCGAGAATCCCATTACGGCGGTGAACCTTTCACTGGGAACCGCGTACAACGCGACAACCGTTCCCTCCTGGGCGATGCTTGAGGACGCCCTGGCGCAAATGGAGACCGACGGGATTTTCGTGTCGGTTGCCGCCGGCAACTCGTTCGCTACGTATGGAGCGGCAGGGTTGAGCTATCCGGCCGTGAGCCCCTACGTTGTGGCCGTCGGTTCGGTCGACGCCGGCGGTTCGCTGAGCAGTTTCTCGCAGCGGCTGCCGAGCATGATTGCCGCTCCCGGCGGCTCGATCATGAGCACCGTTCCCGACTACGTGGGCAACTACAACGGCGTTCAGGACGATTTCGCCCGCTACTCGGGCACGAGCATGGCCGCGCCGTACGTGGCCGGTGCAAGCGTCCTCCTGCGCCAAGCGCATGCCTTCGCCGGAATCGAAAACGTGACGCAAGACGCCCTGTACAACATCATGGTCGGCACGGCCGACACGATTTACGATTCCGCCACGAAGCAGTATTACAAGCGGTTGAATCTCGATGCGGCCATCGACGCCATCATGCCGACCGATGATTACGGCTCCACCCGCGCGACCGCGTACTCCATGGGTACCCTATCTGGGTCGCTGAATCTGAGCGGACACATCAGCAAGCTGGACGACGTCGACTGGTTCCGGTTCACCGCAAGTACGACCGGAACGGTGACCGTCTCGGCCAACATAAACATGGAACTGGCCGCACAGTGGCAAGCCGACGGCTTCACCATCAACGTGAGCAAGGACGGCAATAGTTTTACCTTCAACGCCGTGGCTGGTCAAACCTACCGTTTCGGCCTTTCCACCGCGGACGGACTAGGCCACTATACGATCAACGTCGGCCAGGGAACCGCGGCCGTCCCGGGTAACCTAACCGACGTCCAGTTCGGTGATTTTGACGGCGACGGTCAGACCGATATCGTTGGCCGCGCCACCAACGGCGTCTGGTGGGTGGCCATCAACGACGGCAATGGCGGGTACACGAACCAGCAGTGGACACGCTGGAGCACCAGCGCCACGTGGGTCGACGTCATGGTGGGCGACTTCAACGGCGACGGCCGCGACGACATCGTCGGCCGCGTGGCGGAAAACGGCGACTGGTGGATTGCCAAGTCCACTGGCGCCAGTTTCGTCAACCAGAAGTGGACCCGCTGGAGCGCCAGTGTCGCCTGGACCGACTGCATGGTGGGCGACTTCAACGGCGACGGCCGCGATGACATCGTCGGCCGCGTGGCGCAAAGCGGTGACTGGTGGATCGGCAGTTCGACCGGCTCGAGCTTCGCCAACCAGAAATGGACACGGTGGAGCGCCGGCGTTACGTGGACCGACTGCATGGTGGGCGACTTCAACGGCGACGGCCGCGACGACATCGTCGGCCGCGTGGCGGGAAATGGCGATTGGTGGATCGGCAGTTCGACCGGCTCGAGCTTCGCCAACCAGAAGTGGACCCGCTGGAGCGCCAGTGTGACGTGGACCGACTGCATGGTGGGCGACTTCAACGGCGACGGCCGTGATGACATCGTCGGCCGCGTGGCGGGAAATGGCGACTGGTGGGTGGCCAACTCGACCGGCAGCCGATTCGTCAACCAGAAATGGGGCAAGTGGAGCGCCAGCGTTACCTGGACCGATCTCGTCACCGGCGATTTCAACGGCGACGGCCGCGCCGACATCGCGGGTCGCGTCGCCTCCAATGGCGACTGGTGGTTGGCCAAAAGCAATGGTGGAAGCGGGTTTACCAACGAACGCCTCGGCGGCTCGGCCGCGCCGACCGGCTGGAGCTGCGTGGCGGTAGGGAGCCACGCGCCGGCCGCCTTGACGCTGTACACCGCCGCCGCATCGTCGGGGCAGTTGACGACGGCTTCCATGGATACGACATCCTTGTCGACCGCACAACTGGTGGCCATTGCCGACCTGGTTGCTCCCAATGCCTCGGCTGGACTGCTCCGCGACGATACTCTTGCAAATGACACTCTTGCAAATGACCGGCTTCGAACCACCGATCGCGTTCTGGGCGAACTGGCCGCCATGCCGACAGGCACGGTCATCGAAAGGGCCGACCTCCTGGCCGCGGTCATGCGACAACTGGAGAGCCTATCGGCCGACGGCCGGACCGATTTCCTGCTCATGCAATCTTCCTTCCGCTCACGCGCCGGTTGGTTGTTCGACACTGATGACGATGAACTGCCGAGTTGGGAGGCCCTGTTTAACGACGCCTCGTTCGACACGGCCGATCTCGATGCCTACTACGCAACGCTCGAATGTGAAGGGGTGTAAGAAAGTGTAAGAGATTCGTCAGATTTTGTAATGGACTGCGGCATCGTAAGCGGTATAATAGTCTTTCATGAACAAAGCTTTTGTTCGAGAACCAGACCAGACAGACGACTATTGCCCTCGCTGTGGCTCCAAGGGGGAGCCGGTCGGGGCCGATACGCTTGAGGCGTTTCTGACGGACCAGCAGAGGCGAACCCTCACCGAATCAGCCTGCTTCTGCCCCTCGCCGAAGTGCGAAGTCGTCTACTTCGACGGCTTTGAGCGGACCGTCCTTGCCGCGGACATCCGGCGTCCGGTGTACCCAAAAGACCCTGCCGCCCCGATCTGTGGCTGCTTTGGACTGACCGTGGAAGACATCGAACGCGACGTGCGAGAAGGAGTGACCACTCGCACCAAGGCGATCCTGGAAAAGGCCAAGTCCTCGGCCGCGCAATGTCGCACCATGGCGGCGAACGGGCGACCATGTATCGCCTACGTGCAGAAGTACTATATGCAGTGTCTCAAAGACGGGCCGGCTCGGTGAATTAACGCTGCCGCACAAGCCGCCAAAGCTCTCGGCCGCCGAGAAGGCGAAACACGGCCGCGTACACGGCGGCGCCGGCCGTCATGGGCAGGAAAACGCGAGCCAGTTCATTGCCGAGCCCCTTCGTTGGCGGAATGTGCGCCAGCAAAACGAGACACACCGCGATCATCGCGGCCGTTGCCGCAAGCGCGCGAGCTACGGTTGCCGCCAGCTCCGGCCAATCGAGCCGGCTCGCCCGGCGCGAAAATACCAGGAGGAGAACCACCACTTGCACGCTCGCACTGATCGACGTGGCAATGGCCAACCCACGTTCGGCCAGCGGCCAGATGAGCGTGAGGTTGAGCGCCAGGTTCAGGAGCATGGCGCCCACGCCAATACGGACCGGCGTGCCGCTATCGCCCAGCGAGTAGAATCCACGCACTGCGACCGGCAGCGCGCAGAACGCCCACACGCCCATTCCATACGCGGTAATCACGCGCGTCGCTCGAATGGTATCGTCGGGCGTGAACTGTCCTCGTTCGAAGAGCAACTGGACGAGCGGGTGTGCGAGCAGAACAAGACCGGCCCCGGCCGGAACGCCCAGGCACGCGACCAGTCGCAGGCCCAGCGATAAGTCGGCTCCCAGCGAGTCGCGGTCGCCCCGGGCGGCGTGGCGGCTCAACAGCGGGAAAATGGCCGAGGCCACGGCAAGCCCCAGCACGCCCAGCGGGAAATGGTACAATCGTTCGCCGTAATACAGCGCCGACGCCGCGCCCTGGTCCAGCGGGTATCGGACGATGTCGCCCAGCCAGTGAACTCGTTCTGGTCCGCCGGGCGCCCGGGCCATGCCCCAGGCGATTACGCTATCGAAAAAAGTATTGATTTGCGTAATGGCCAGACCGAACAGCATGGGCGTAAGCGTCTTGCCCACCCGGCGCATTCCTTCACTCGCGGCCGCCCAATTATAATCGAATCGGAACCCTTTTCGCAGCAGGACCGGTGCCTGCACCGCCACTTGCAGCACACCCGCCAAGAGAACCGACCCGGCAATGGCGTACGCTTGGGCTTCCTGGTTTGGTTTCAAGTAGGGGCATACCCACCACGCCGCGGCCAGCCAGCACAGGTTAAGCACGACCGGCGCGAGTGCGGGCGTGGCGAAATGCCGCATCGCGTGCAGTGTCGCGCTCAATTGAGCCGCCAGACAGATGAATAGCAGGTAGGGCAGAAGCGTTGCCGATAGCCCCAGCAGCAGCGCCATGCCGGGCATATCGCCCAAAAACCACCATGCGGCCAGGAACAACAATTCGCCAATTCCTACCAGGGCCACGAGCAGCACGGTAACCCAACTGAGCATGACGCTGGCCAGTTGCCACGCTTGGCGACGGTCGCGTTCCAATTTGGCGGAGAGTACGGGCAAGTAGCTGGCTGTCAGCGCGCCCTCGCCGAACAGGCGGCGGAACAAGTTCGGAATGCGGTAGGCAATGACGAACGCGTCCATGACCGGGCTGCCGGCCATGCCGAGGATCGATGCCGTGGCCATATCGCGCACCATCCCCAGCAGACGGCTCAGGAGCGTGCCCATGCCGGTGACCAGCGCCCCAGAAATCAGCGGATGACGGTCGCGATTGCCCATGCGGCAATGTTAGGGCCCAAACGGTGAACGCGGCAAGGGGTATTCGGAGAGTGCCGGAACGGAGACTACCCACATAGGGGGACGGCGGCTGGTCTTCCGCGCGTGGCGTATTCATGAAGTCGCCGTCATTTGGTCGAAGAACGAACCAGCCGCCTTCCGAATGGACGGGGGTTGCAAAGGAGCCATCCCGAGGGGACGATGGGAGGCTCGACGCATCCCCTGGAATCGGCCATAATCACGATGTCGCAGAGGACACCCAAGGAGCGATGCATGGCACAAAATCGTACGGCATACCAGCAACAGATCATCCGAAACTACTACCGCAATCGCGACACCATTGCCACGCAACGGCTCAGCGAGTTGATCACGGATCTCTATCTTGCCGAGGGCAAGGCTCGCGAAAGACTTTGGATACGCGTGGCCGCGGCCTTGGAAAAGCTCGAAGTTCCGAAAAACCAAATCGACCATATCGTCGAAAGCAACGACCCGGCACTCGTGGCCCGGCAGCTCGAAAAGCTTCTCGAGTAGCGTCATGCCGCCGGTTCTTACACCTGCATCGCCCCTGGCGTGATGGGATTTGCGGTAATCGACTCCGTCGGAAGCACGGATGCGATCGACTTCAAGGCCAGCCACTGTAAATCAACAGGCCCCCAGATCGACGTTGCCGTCCGAGCAGTTCCAGGCGGTCAGACGATCGGTCGGGTGATAAGGCGACCGGCAGATTGAAATATACCCAGTGTAGAACAATTGTCCCAATTGTTTGGGAACAGTTGGGACAACTGTTCTACATTCGGCAGGTAAGCTCGAACCTGCCGATCGCCTAAGAGTAGGTAAATGGCGCGCCGACAATGCCCGGGCCTACAAATCGAGCGATGGCAGGGGCGAGGGATCGCCGAAGGTGACCGGCAAGGGAAGAGCGTTGGCGAGCTGACGAAGGTAGACGCGACGACTAATCTCGATGGCGCCGAACCGGGCCGTGTGCGCGGTCCACTGCTGGATGTCGAACAACACGTAGCCGCGTCGTCGCAGGTGCTCCACCAAGTACACCAGGGCCACTTTCGAGGCGTCGCGCTCGGCGTGGAACATCGATTCGCCGGCGAACATGCCCCCCAATGCCACGCCATAGACGCCGCCTGCAAGACGCCCGTCACGCCAGACCTCGACACTGTGGGCGATGCCGAGCTTGTGAAGGCGTTGGTAGGCACGGATCATTTTCGGGGTAATCCAGGTGCCGGCGCCGCGGCGCCGGCGTTGGGCGCAACCGTGAATCACGGCGGTGAAGTCGCGGTCGGTTGTGGCCGTGAACCGGCCGCCGCGTATCGTGCGGAGCAGCCGCCGGGGCACGTGAACGCCATCGAGAGGAAAAATGGCGCGTGGATCCGGCGAGAACCAGGGGATGGGATCGTCTTGACTTCCCATGGGCCAGGGGAAGATGCCGTGCTGATAGGCGTCCAGCAGCCAGTCGGGTGACAGCTTGCCTCCGACACCAAGGAGACCGTCCGGCCCGGCGTGTTCGGCAGGCGGAAAGAACCGAGATGGCGGAAGGATGGACATGGCAGGATTCCCGAGGAGAATACTACCATATTCCGCCCGGATTATTCACGACAGGGCGGGTCAAACATCCTTGTTTGTCCATCGCCCATCAGGCTGCGATTACCACTTGCGGGTGGGATTTGGATTCGAGAGTCTACTGACAGCGCTGACGATGGTGCGGAATCCCGAAGGGATGGCCCTAACTGCCGCTCGGTGTTCCCGTGGAGATCGAGGCCGTGTTCCAAGTTTGAGTGACCGCCTTATTGCCCCCTCGCCATTCTTCCCCGCTTTCGCTCGTCCCAGCCGGTTTCACCCCGCGGATGCACCCGGCTTGCCCGGGTGAGGCTCACGTTCTTCGCTACCGGCTCCGCTACCCCGCCACGTTTCCACCGCGGGGCGGTCATAATGGGCCCGAGCGTAAACGCGCGCGGCCCCGAAGGGGCCCAACTCGCCAGCCCAGGGCGCAGCCCTGGGTACAAGCCCCCACCGCAACCCCTAGCCCTGCAAGGGCGGAACTCGGTCCACGCAAGCCGCCTCAATCGACCCCCGA
>CAZASB010000088.1:0-15537 GCA_964487655.1 uncultured Planctomycetaceae bacterium | reverse complement strand
GTGCCGTCGCCGGCGACGTCGCTGGTCTTCGAGGCGACCTCGCGGACCATGCGGGCGCCCATGTTCTCATACACGTCTTCCAGGTCGATTTCCTTGGCCACAGTCACGCCGTCCTTGGTCACGGTCGGCGATCCGAAGCTCTTCTGCAGAATAACATTCCGCCCGCGAGGTCCCAGGGTGACCCTAACCGCCTGGGTCAACTTACTAACGCCGCGACGAAGGGCATCGCGAGCTTCCTGGTCGAATGCGATCATTTTTGCCATGTGTGTTTCTCTCCTTGTTAATCTCTGTATTAACGGCGAGCAGGACTCGCCAGGGATGGCTCGTGCCGGAGCCTACTCGATTACCGCGAGGATGTCGTCTTCACGCATCAACAACAGTTCACGATCGCCGATCTTGAATTGCTCGCCGGCGTACGAACTGAACAGAACGCGTTCACCCACCTTCACTTGTAGCGCGGCGCGCGAACCATCGTCGAGCAGACGACCGTCGCCAACGCTCACGATTGTACCGCGAGCGGGCTTGTTCTGGGCCGCGTCGGGAAGCAAGATGCCTCCGGCGGTTACTTCCTCGGCCTGCTCGCGCTCAACGACCAACCGGTCGCCAAGCGGCTGCAGCTTGATGCTCCCAGCGGGTTTCTGTACGGACTTTTTCTTTGCCATGTTCTTTTGAGCCTCCGAAAACTCATCTCGACTGGTGTATCTTGCCACAGGACCGAGCCAAGTACCGACACGGCCCCGAACCACGCCTAGTCTGTCGCCGGGCCCCGCCCAGCGAGCCGCCTGCCAATGTTGCACAGGAATGGCATGTGTGCCCCCTAGTAAGCAATCCGCGCGCCAATGTCGGCCGATACCCTAAACTCTTGTGGGAAAAGCGGTTCCCGGCCTTTGGGGCAACGGGGCCAACACGACTACCCGCCAATCTCTGCGCGCCAGGCCCCTTGCGCTAGAATGGGCTGCCATTTTGGCAGTTGTGTCTCTATAACGAAGATGATGCGACTTGATACCACGCATGTAACCGTTCACGGGGCGACGACGCCGTTTTCTCCGCTGTATGCGAAGGGGACTGTCCCAATTTTCGCGGCACAAAGGGCGATTAACCCAATGAGCTACCGTTTCCGCCGCGAAAATGGGACTGTCCCCTTGTGAACGGCTACCCACGCATATTGCACACCGCCGAGTTGGCGGTACTATTTGGGAACGGCCTGCATGCGTTGCCCATCCACTGTCCGTGGAGGTAACCTTTAGGTCCGCGCACCTTTCTGGACAAATCCCCATGGAACACCCGGCATGGACCATTCAACCTAGTGAAGGGCCGCTGGTGGCGGCAGCCATCCACGACGGGCACGACGTGCGAGGCGAGTTGTCTCCGCGGCTGGCATTGTCCGACCAAGAGCGTCTCCGCGAGGAGGATCCCTATACCGGAAAGTGGGCCGAGATGGCTACAACGAGCATCGTTGTCCATCGGTCGCGATTCGAGGTCGACCTGAACCGCCCACGCGAAAAGGCCGTCTACCTACGACCGGAAGACGCCTGGGGCCTGCACGTTTGGCGAAATCCGTTGCCAGATGCCATTCTGGACCGGTCGTATCGGCTGTACGATGCCTTCCATGAAGAGATCGAGGCCCTGATTCGCAGACTGGTCAAGCGGCATGGTCGCGTGGTGGTGTTCGACCTACATTCCTATAACCATCGTCGCGGGGGCCCCGAGGCCCGGCCGGATAGGCCATCGGACAATCCAACGATCAATCTCGGAACGAGCAACATGGACCTCACTCGTTGGGGGGGCGTGGTGGATCGGTTCGAGCGGTCCATGCAGGCGGTCGCTCTCCGAGGTGAGCCGCTCGACATACGCCGTAACGTAAAATTCCGAGGTGGGAACTTTCCCCAGTGGATCCACGAGACGTTTCCCGAATCGGCATGTGCCTTGGCCATTGAAGTCAAGAAGGTGTTCATGGACGAATGGACTTCCGTTCTCGATACGGAGGCGCATGGCGCCATCGGACGTGGATTGGCTGCGGCCGGCAAGGATATCGTGGCACTGTTATCGGAAGGTGGCATATAGCCGTGGCAGACAGGACGCGAGAATCGGCCCGCGAACGCATTACCGACGCATTCATCGATGAGGTATGCATGCGATTGGCCGAGGGGCGACAGGTTCGGCGAACCTTGCCCGCCGGCGGCCGACTGCATATCGACCGGCAGTTGCCGTTTCTCTGCTTGTACCGCCAGCCGACCGACCGGGTGGACGCCGGCACGTCGCAATTGGTCAGCGGCGAGCCGTCGTTTCTTATCGCGCCGGGCGACGGCCGCTTTCGCGGCGGGCTTGCCAAGCTGGTCCGACGCATTGTCACCCAAGTGTCTGGTGAGTTTGGCGCGTTCTTACTTGTGGAAATTTGGTCGGGGATTGATGGACAACCGGCTCGATTCTTGCCTGGCACGGTGCCATCGTTGCCCATTCGGATGGACACACGACCTGCCGTCGCGTCTTCGGTCTCGGGAGGCGGCGTGGCGGCGAAATGGAAGCCGGGGTTCGCCATCCGCTCGCGTGACCCCGACATGTTGGCGGGAACGGTCCATTCGCTTCAAAAGTCGCTGTGGAAGATCCGCGTGCATCGGCAACCGGCGGAAGTGGAGGTTCAGTCTCACGGCGATGCTCGCCCGCCGGGGCTGCCCCCGCTTCTGGGGTTGAAGGATGCCAGTCGGCTAGGATGCCGGCTTCTCGGGCTGGAGGTGCGGCCCATCTTCCGCGATGCGTCGGCCGACGAAGTCTTCGCGCCAACCTTGCGGTCGCTACGCCGGGGGCTCAGCCGCGCGTTGGAACAGGCTTTCTTCACGTTCACTCGCGCCTACACGAAGGCCAAGCCGCAGCACCACTGCGCCTTGGGTCGCCGCGCCATGGTCAAGGCCGTGTGGGAGGTGGACCGGCAGTTGGCCGCAATCGCCAACTCGTTCGACTTCCTGCTCCAGGTAACGCCCGTCAATGCAGAAGCGGCCTGGCGGGCGTTCCGACGCGACCTGTTCCAGGTGGCGCCCGAGTTCGTCTATCGGCCGCTCAGCTTCGAACCGGCCTTGATGAAACGCCGCCTGTACGGCGTTCCCGTCGAACGGACCGAGGACCCGTCGCTTGCCGACCTGTTCTACCAGCGGCAAGACGAGTTGGATCGCCAGATCACCATGCTGGCCGACGTGGGAACAACGCGATTTATGCACGGCAGCCTGCAGGTGTACGGCGACGTGCCCTCGTCGCTCTTGATGCTGGCGCACCAACTACTTTCAACCTTGCCTCCTCACACCCGAGAGGAGAGCGGGGGAAAGCAGATTGGGGCTCGCGAGTTTGCCGAGTTGGCCACCGACGAAATCGCCGAGTACCGAAAACAGTATTCGGCGTTTCACGCCAAAGTGAGCATTCGGGAGGACCTGTATTCCGGGCTGCTCGTGTCGCGCGATACCCTGCTGATTGGACAGCAGACGCGAGTTCCGGCCCGGCGGGTCGACGCACTCTTACAGCACGAGGTTGGGACGCATCTGTTGACGTATTTCAATGGCCAGTCACAGTCGTTTGCGCAGTTACACACTGGCCTGGCCGGATACGAATCGCTCCAGGAAGGATTGGCCGTGCTTGCGGAATACCTGGTTGAGGGACTCAGCCGCGCCCGAATGCGGCTGCTTGCCGCGCGTGTCGTGGCGGCGCACCAGATGATCGAGGGCGCGTCGTTTGTCGATACGTTTCGGCTGCTGTGTCGAACGTACGGCTTTGCGCAACGAATTGCCTACACGATTGCAATGCGCGTGTACCGGGGTGGCGGATTGACCAAGGATGTGGTATACCTCCGCGGGCTCGTGGAGGTGCTAGACTACCTTCGAGGCGGTGGCGAAGTGGAGCCGCTGCTGGTGGGCAAGCTGGGGGTGGATCATTTGCCGTTGGTCCAAGAGTTGCAACATCGAGAGGTGCTCCGGCCGGCGCCACTCCGGCCTCGCTACCTGGACAGGCCCCAGGTTGAGGAGCGACTTGCGCGGCTCCGGCACGGCCTTACCGTGGCCGACCTGCTGGAACGCGCGCGGGGGTGATTGTGGTGAGGGACGTTTGTTGCCTGGCATAAAGGGGACGATGCCGCGAGCCGAGCGGCACGTGCAATCCAAACCAACGCTTGCTCGGCTCGCAGACGCCATTCCAACCCAAACTAACGCTTGCTCGGCTCGCAGACGCCATGAAGATTGGTTCAACGGGGAAACGCCATGAAAATCGGATTCGTTGTCAACGACGTGCAAACCGAGCAGGTTGGTTATACGACCACCCGGCTTGCCATGACGGCACTGAACCGTGGCCATGAAGCATGGCACATTGGAGTGGGCGACTTCGCATTCGACCTCGACGGATCGGTGCGCGCCCGTGCCCGGCGGGCGCCGAAAGGCGCCTACAAGTCCAACAAGACCTTCCTGGCCGAGTTACAGGGGCCCAAGGCCCACGTTGAACGGATTACTGTTGACGATCTCGACGTGCTCATGCTCCGGAACGATCCGGCGGAGGATCGCATCAAGCGTCCCTGGGCCACGACCGCTGGCATCATGTTCGGCCGCGCCGCCATGCGCCGTGGCGTGGTCGTATTGAACGATCCGGACGGGCTGGCGAAGGCCATGACCAAGATGTACTTCCAGCTCTTTCCGGAAGAGGTCCGGCCGAAAACGCTCATCACGCGCGATCGTAGCGAAATTCGCGACTTGGCCCGCGAAATCGGCGATATCGTGATCAAGCCGCTGCAGGGCTCCGGGGGCGAAGGCGTGTTTCTCATCCGCCAGAACGACCTGGGCAACCTCAACCAGATGGTTGACGCCGTGGCTCGCGACGGCTACGTCATTGCCCAGGAGTACCTCCCCGCCGCCGTCGAGGGCGATACCCGCCTGTTCATGATGAACGGGCAGCCGCTGCGTTTCAAAGGCCGTTACGCCGCGTTTCGACGTCTTCGCACGGGCGACGACATTCGCAGCAACATCCACGCCGGCGGACGCAAGGCCCAAGCCGTGATCGACAGCCGCGCATTGCAAATCGCCGAAATCGTGCGACCCAAGCTCGTTGAAGACGGCATGTTCCTCGTCGGACTCGATATCGTTGGCGACAAGCTCATGGAGATCAACGTCTTCACGCCCGGCGGATTGGGTAGCGCCCAGACGCTCGAAAACGTCAACTTCACCCAAGCGGTCATCTCCGCCCTGGAAAGCAAGGTCCAGTACATGGGCTACTACCGCCGCGACTTCAACAACGTTGACATGGCCACGCTGTAGCTTGTTCGGTCAGTACACCTCGGGCACAAGGGTTTGGTCGGTGATGGGAGGACGGATGTAGCCGACGTCTTCTTGCCGGATTGGCATCTCGAGGGGCGGGGGCGTGAGGTCGTCGTACTCGAAGAGGCTGAGCAAGTGGTGGATGCAGTTCAGCCGTGCGCGCCGCTTGTCGTCGGCGTCGACCACATACCACGGCGCTTGCTTCAGGTCGGTGTACTTGAACATCTCGTCCTTGGCCCGCGAGTAGTCGATCCACCGGGCACGCGCTTCGAGGTCCATGGGGCTGAGCTTCCAACGGCGCAACGGGTCGCTGTTTCGCTTCTGAAACCGCTTTTCCTGAATCTCGTCGCTCACGCTGAACCAATACTTGATCAATCGCACTCCGCTATGGACGAGCATGCGTTCGAACTCGGGGCAAGAGCGGAAGAACTCCTCGTACTCCTCGTCGGTGCAGAAGCCCATGACGCGTTCGACCCCGGCACGGTTGTACCAGGAGCGGTCGAACATCGCCATCTCGCCGGCGGCGGGTAGATGGGCCGCGTAACGCTGGAAGTACCACTCGGTATTCTCGCGTTCGGTGGGAGTGGCCAGGGCGACCACGCGGGCGATGCGAGGATTCAAGCGGTAGGTAATGCGTTTGATGACGCCCCCTTTACCGGCTGCATCGCGACCCTCAAAGATAACAACGACCTTCAACCCCTTTGCCTTGATCCAGTATTGAAGCTTAACTAATTCGATCTGAAGGTTTTCTAATTCACGTTCGTAGTGCTTACGTTTGAGCTTGGGGCGTTTCTTGGCTTTCCGAGGTTCGAGATAGGCGAGAGGCTCGCCACCGTTCGCTCCTGCCGGTGGAACGTCGGGCTTCCCATTCTTCCGCGAGTTCTTGGATTTGTCCTTCGCCATGGTCTGGGTCTCCACGCGGCTGAGAACGAGTTGAGTAGCTTCGCGGAACTCTAGCCTACCGTTTCCCCACGTTTGTGGAAGAGGGGTGGCTTTCTACTTCCGTCTTGTTGTTCCCCTCCAGCCGCGCCGATGGAAACGTCCGAGGGACCATGTCCCTGTTGCAGGCAAGTTCTCGCCGCCACCGGCCAGACCAACCGTCACGTCTGGCCCCACTCGCCTTCGGGTGACGCTTGGCTTAAAATGGTTCTTTCAGCCGCAACGTGTTACGAAATCGGAATGGAGAATTCGAAATGACCGACCAGCCCACCCCGGGTGAGAAAAAGATCATTGTCGACGAGGATTGGAAGAGCCGAGTGGACGAGGAACGAGACGCGGTCCGTCAGGAAAAACCGGCGGAACCCGCCGACAAACCGGATGTTGTCCAAGACGAGTCCGAGATGCCCGTGCCGGAGCCCAACCTGTCATTTCTCTTCGGCGGCATGTACTTGCAAGGCCTAGTTGCCTTGGGGCTGCTTCCCAACCCGGCAACCGACCAGCCCGAGAAGAACCTCTCGCTTGCCCGGCATACGATCGATATGCTGGACATGCTGCGCGAGAAAACCGAAGGTAATCGCACGCTGGAGGAAACGAAAGAAATCGATACCATTCTGCATGAACTGCGATTGGCCTTCGTAACGGCCGACTCGTAGCCGTGGAAAATACCGTGCCCGATCCGGATTGGGGACGGGCGGGTGCGTCATGCACCCAAAGAAAAACCCATCCAGGGTGACTTGCAGGTCCAGCCGGGTGAATCGCCGGGGGAAGACCAAATAACATTCCGGACCGGGCACGGCGTTACGCTCACTTGGTTATTAGGCCGACAGCTTGTCGAACAGCTTACGAAAACGCGGCATGCGTGCTTCCAGATAGCGATCCCAGGCAGTCGGATTCCATATCTCGATACATACGGCGGCTCCCACGATGAGCACCTCGCCGCCCGGCTCGGTGCCCAGGAAGTCGCGAAAACTCCTCGGTACGACCAGCCGGCCTCGCTCAGCCAGCGTGATCTCCGTATGCCGCGACGACAGCAGGCGGCCAAGCAACTGCACTTGACCAATGCGGCTTTCGTCCAACACTCCTGCGCGAAGCTTCTGTTCCACAATGGCTACTCGCGACTGTAGCCGCTGTTGCCATCGGGCCGCTTCCCAAAGGCTGAGACAACCGGCACGCTCCTTGGCCAGAATGCATTCGACCGGCGGCTTCGCGAACTGCGCAACCAGCTTGTCCGGTATCGACAACCGATGTCGGTCGTCGATCGTGGCGCGAAACTCGCCGAGGATGAGTCTGGTTTCGTCCGGCATGGTTCGGCCGAAAGGATTTGGGGAGCCCAACTATTCCGCTTTTGGCCGCAAACGGGGCCAAAGCAGCCGGCACGCTCCGTCGTGCCATCCGCCATGAGCCAGGTTTCCGATTCAGCGACCATGGCGGTTTCCTCACGATTTCCTGAGTTTATCGAATGGGCTGATTTCCCGCAAGTAGCCAAGCAAAGAAAAAGAATTGGGTACAAATCCCACGAATACAACCCGCACTCGTTTTGGTACAGCCTACCCCCCCGCTAACCTTTGGGAGCCTGGAAACTTGCCTCCACGGGGTCCACATCCTAGAAACGTAGGGTGGGTGGTTCCGACTGTCTCAGCAGTCGGGTTCACCCACGCGTTACACCGTGGTACACCGTGGTACACCGGCGATACACCGTGGTACATGTGCCGGTCGTTGTCACACGATCGACGTGCTTCGCGCGACGTGTTTCGGAGAGCGCGTGGATGAACCCGAATGCTGAGACATCCGAAACCATCCACCATACGCAGCTCGCCCAAGGGACGTTACGGCACCGCAGCGGACTCGCTGCCTGCAATGGTGGCAAGACTGCCAAGCAGGGTCATGTCGATCACGGTCTCGCGTACTGCCTAATTTTCGCCACTGTGGCTGCGGCAGTCGAACCGGTAGCTGTCGAACAAGGCTGTTTGCTCGATATACGGGAGAATGGCGATGAGCCAATTACTATATCGAGTAGACTCGGAAAACGCCGGTTCGGCCATGCCAGGACACGAGCCGGCCGCATTATTACGATAGCTTTGTCTGTTTTGTGATCGGTTGTGAGGACATAAAAGAAAGACGAAAGCGGTGTCGAGCCGCCGCACTCCAAAGCGGCTGCCGAACTGTGGCGTTCGCGCGGCGACGGCTCACGAAGGAATAAATGACCGGTTCTGGCGCGGCGAGGACAAGGAAGACAAAGGAAGGTGGACTCGGCCGCCTACGGCGAGAGCGGACCGGTTTCCTTCCGTTGCGCCGCTTCGCGAACGATCGTTGCCCGCTGCTTTTCGACGATCGGATGTTCTTCCGTACAAAGTTGGATGAGTTTCAGGACCAGGGTTGGTCTGGAAATATAGTAGCATCGAAGCGGCCCGTTAGTGTGGCACGCGACGATTGCCATTTTGCGCAGTGCCGCCATGTGCTGGGAAAGCTGTGGCTGTGAAATGGGCACCAAGGCATTGACATCGTTGACGCAAAGAGGACCTTTCGACAAGGTTTCCAGGATTTGCAGTCGAACCGGATGTGCAACGGTGCGTAGAAGTCGCGACCAGGCTTGCCAGTCGGTTTGTAGATCGGCTGCGTTGGTATGTTCATGCATGGCGACAAGGCTCCCGCTGGTCGAACTGGAAGTCTATGCGAGGACCGCTCTTTCCGTCAACCGATCGGCTATCCATTTGCGGGCCCCGCGGGGGAAGACTCGGTCCTCGTTGCGACGTTGCCGAGATAGATTGCCAAGGGACGGTAAATCATGTGACTCCACTTGCCGATTCCCACCTCGCTGTCGAGCATGGCCATCACGGCCATCAGGTGGAACACGTACATGCCGTAAGTCGGCCACGGCCAACCGGCATAGCGGAACGCATGTACCAGAATGCCCGTGACGGCGCTGACCAGGAGAAACGCCGGAAACAGCCAATCGGTATGTTGGGAAAAGGCGGAGCGCGCGTCGCGCTTGCCAATACGCGCCAAAAGCATGACGACGGAACCGTAGATTAGCACGGCCGTGGCGTAGTAACCGAGCCAGCGTTGCGGATGGTACAAGGGATAGATATGGTCGGTTTGAAACCATCCCAGCAAGCCGACCACCAGGGTGAGCATGATCAGATACCCGGAAGCCAATAGGGCATGGGTTGCCCAATCGCGGTAATGCTCCTTACCACAATCTCGCCAACGCTTCTGTGTGAAGAAATGCAGCGAGAGCGTTCCCAGTTCTTTCACGAAATGGCTCGCGCGAAGCTGGCTCCCACTCGCCCGCGCGCCGAGGATATTCCGGGCCATGTGTAGGGCGTTTGCAAACACGCGCCATCCCAGCACGGCAAAGTGAATCAATACGGCAATCCAGACCCAGAGGACTGGCGCAAACGAATTCAAAGCTACTCGATCCGTGACGATATGCCGAAACCCGCTTGCGACGTGGAATACGGCTAGCAGGACAAGCGGAATAAGGGCTGCCTTCAGAATGGTCGCCCAGAGGGCCCTTTGCGACGTATACGCCTGCATGGCTCGGCCGCTCCGGTCATACTGCGCGGTGAGCCAGCGCCGCATGGTCATCATGATCTCGCCCGGGTGGACCTGCTGAGGGCAGGTGTCCGAGCATTCGCCACAATAGTAGCACAACCACGGCTCGGTCGAGGCCAGCAAGCGGTCCTTCAAGCCGAGTTGGAGGTAGCGGATGGTCTTGCGGGGGAAGACTTCACCGTTGTTTCCCGAAAGCTTGCACACCGCCGTGCAATTGCCGCAGTGGATGCAACGGGTCAGATCGTCCGAGCCGTACTGGGCGATTTCCTTGACCAGGGTTGGGTCGACAGTCGTACTCATGAGCGATTCTCCGTCTCACGCGTTTCGCGGACCAAGGCGTAGCGGAAATATCCGTCCTCTTGCTCCGCTTCGTAAACCGTGCCGTATTTTTTCATGCCCATCACGTACCAGAACGCTTCGTCCGCCGGGAGATCGATCAGGCGGGCGAGTTCGGGAATGGTTTGCGCCCCCTCTCGCAAAGCGTCGGCGATGCTTTTTCGAACGGCCTTCTGGCGTCGATTCCTTTCGAGCAATTCACGAGGAACGCCACCTCGTCGCTCGCGGAGGATCTGAATGGGCTTCTTCCCCTTTGGAGAAGGAACGGCCGTTTCCGATGTCGTTGTCATACTCGCTTTCCTTTGATTCAATCCACGGCTGATTCGTCATAGCCGAATCCGTTGCCGGGCCGAAGCCAACACCGGGCGGCCGCCAGCAATCAATTCGTGTCGTCCGCTACCAGGGCGTCGACCATTGCATCGAACTGGTCCAATCGCCAACCATCCACTTGAATCGCCTGATGCGGGCAAACCGCCACGCACATTCCACAGCCGTTGCAAAGGATGGGATTCACCTCTGCCTGCTTGCAGCGATTCTCGTGACTGCCGATTTCGACCAGCGTGATGGCTTCCTGGAACCGGCACGCCTCGACACATTTTCCTTCTCCTTGGCAGCGGTCGATATTCACCCTCGCGCGGAAGGGGTCCATCTCGATGCTCCCCTTTCCCAGCAGGGCGGCAACCTTGGCGGCAGCCGCCGATCCGGCGGCGCAGCTTTCCGACACGTCCATCGGCGCTTGGCAAGTTCCGGCCACGAAGACCCCGCGCACGGCCAACTCAACCGGTTGCAGCTTCGGATGAACCTCTTGCAGGAAACCATCGACGCTGCGAGAAAGTTTCAATTGGTCGATCAGAACGTCGGAGCCACTAGCAACCATGCCGGTAGAAAGGACAACCAGGTCGACCGAAATAGTCAGTTCTTCACCGAAGGTGAGCGTATCGCGCACAGTCACTTGCAGCCGATGGCCGTCTGAATCTTCCGTCGGCGAGACGGTCGGCATCTGCTCCGGCGTATAGCGGAAGAAGAGCACGCCCCGGCCTAATGCCTCGTCGTAATACGACTCGTGGTCGCGACCATACGTGCGAATATCGCGATACAACTCGAAAACGTGTACGTCTGGAAACCGCCGACGAAGCGAGGCGGCGGTTTGAAGCGTGGCCGTGCAGCATACGCGGGAGCAGTAATCGTGAATCTTACCGTCCGGACCCGGCTGATGAATCCCTTCGATCTGCCGGCTGCCGACACAGTGGATCATGCATACGCCGCGCACCGGCCGCCCGTTGTGCCGAAGCGCGTCATGCGAATCGGCCGTCTCGGCCAGCATTGCTTCTAGTTGGGCCAGCGTGACGACCTCGGGATAATCGCCGTAGCCGAACTCGCCTTTGGCCGGCTCGTAGAGTTCGAAGCCCGTGGCGAGGACGATCGCGCCGCTGTGAGTCGCGAACGGTTCAACGGCCGATTGCCCGTTACTGCCGCTCGGCTTGTACTGGCCGATTAGATGAAAGTCGCCGGCGCAACCAGACGCTTTCAAGACTTCCGCGTGCATGTACACGCTGATATTCGGGTCGTCGACGACCTCGCCGATCAATGGCCGGAGAAGCTCGATTCCCGTTTCGACTGTCGGATAGACTCGATGCCATTGGCGGACGTGCCCGCCAAGGCTGGAGGATTTCTCCAGCAAGTTGACGGAGAAACCGGCTCGCGACAGATCCCGTGCGGCTCGCAGGCCGCTTGCGCCGCCGCCAATCACCGTTACGTGTCGGTTGACTTCCCGACGAAGTGGCGACAGGGGCTCGAGGAGCTTGGCTTTCGCCACGCCCGCGGCTATTAGGCGGCTGGCCTTTTGCGTTGCGCCTTGCGGATCGGAGTTACCACACCAGCTTACTTGCTCCCGGATATTGACGTGCTCGTAGAGATACGGATTGTGCCCCGCTCGCACGATCGCGGCTCGGAACGTGTGTTCGTGAAGGCTCGGCGTGCAGGCGGCAATCACCACCCGGTCCAGCTTCTCTTGCCGAATATCGTCGATGACCATGTCCTGCCCTGCCTGCGAGCACATGGCGGAGCAATGCCGCGCGACGACCACGTTGTCGAGTTGCGAGGCCGCGAAGGTTGTCTCCTTTACGTCGACGACATCCGAGATATTTCCGCCGCAATGGCAGACATAGACACCGATGCGAAGAGGGGTGTCTTGGTTCGGATCGCTTGTCGGCGGCATGGATTCTCCTGAACGGTCGGCCATGTTTATCCCTCCATGTGTTCCAAAATCGGCGAGTCGTTTGCCGCCTCGTCGGAATCGTTTCCGGTCGACCGGTTGGCCGCACGGGTTCGCAAATAGGCGGCCACTTCCATGGCCGCCGCGCCGGCTTCCACGACTGAGTCGGGAATGTCTTTCGGACCGGCGGCCGCACCGGCCACAAAGACGCCTTCATCCGGCGTGCGGCACGGCGCGAGGGCAGGCACCGTGCAGCGGACGAAACCATCGGCCGCCGGCGCGGCCAGGCCGATGTCTGCCGGATTCCATGCGGGAACAAGGCCCAGCGAGAGGACTATCATGTCGTGTGTCCGCTGTTCGACTCGCCCGTCTTCCTCCATGACCTCGATCCGGACGATCGGGTTCCGTTGCTCGTCTTCCGTGATCTCCGCGACCTTGGCCTTCACAAACTCGATGCCCATGGCCTTCGCATTCTGGTAGAATTGCTCGAATCCCTTGCCGAACGCGCGGATATCCATGTAATAGATGGTCAGGTCGGCCAGCGGCAGCGTCCCGCTCAACAGCATGGCTTGCTTCACGGCATACATGCAGCATACGCGCGAGCAGTAGGGAACGCCCGCGGAACGATCGCGGGAACCGGCACACTGAACGAACGCTATCGAGTCGGGCTCCTTGCCGTCCGATGGACGCAGGACGCGGCCATACGGTCCGTGGGGCGCGAGGAGCCGTTCCATCTGTAGGGCGGTAAGCACGTTGGGCAACCGCCCGCCACCGTATTCCTTCTTGAAGTCGACCGGTAGCATCTCGTACCCGGTCGCCACGATAATCGTCTCGGCCAATACTTGCACGTGTTTGGGTTGCTGCAAGAAGTCGATGGCACCGGTCGGACACGCCTTTTCGCAACGACCGCAGAGCACGCAGTTGTCGATGTCCAGGACGGCAACGGGCGGCACCGCATTGCTGAAGGGCACGCCAATCGCCTTCTTCACTCCCAAGTTTCCTTCAAACTCGTGCCGCAGTTCGGTATCGCAGGCATATTCGCACAGTCGACAACCGGTACATTTTTCGGGATCGACATAGCGCGGCTTTTCAACCACGCGGGCCACGAACCGCTCGTTTTGTCGCTCGACACGCTGGACTTCCGCATAGGTCATGATGCGGATGCTCGGATGGTGTTCGGCCTCGGCCATGCGAGGCGTGCAGATGCAACTACAGCAGTCGAGCGTCGGAAAGACTTTACTCAATCCGATCATCTTCCCGCCGATGCTGGGCTGTTTTTCGACAATGATCGCCTGAAATCCCTGGTCGGCCAGGTCAATGGCCGCCTGGAGTCCGGCGATTCCGCCGCCGAGGATCAAGGCATCTGCTTGGATGGTCGTGGCGTTCATTACGACTCCGTCACTAGTGTTTCGGAAGCTGCCTGGGTTAGTTTCTCATGCATTTGCCGCACTTCCTTGAGAAATGCCTTGGAACACACCGTGCAGATGGCGCACAATCGCAACCGGTCTGGCCGAATTCCTCGCTCGCCCATCTGCCGATGCACTCGTGCAATCCGTGCGGCCACACAGTCGTAGGCGCCCGGATAGGGGCATTCGTGCCCGCAACTCATGACAAGAATGCCCGCTATCCCTTTCTCGAAACAGCGCAAATAGAACTCCTCCGGAAAGATCGCCGGGGCAGGTACTCGCAGAATATAGATATTCGCTGGGTACTCGTCGTGGATCTGTCCCACGTGATCCGCGCCGGGATAGGCGCAGGTTTCGGTCGCGAGAATGAGGATTTTCGGTAAGAGCTGGTTTTTTATGGCAGGCATGGCTGGGTACGGTTTCGCTGGGTACGGTTTCATGGACCGGATTGACGCGAGCGCCCCCGGGCGTACGCGCAAAGGAAACGTGGATCGACGGTCTTGGGCCTATTGCACGTGGAATGCGCTATTTCTTGCGCGTAATGAAGATGCGATCATATCCTTCCGCCGCCACGGCACCGAGAAACTCGTGGCCGACCTTTGCCGCCCATTTGGGAAGGTCGTTCTTGGTGGAAAGATCGCCGGACCATATCTCGATCGTCTGACCGACCGGTACGCTTCCGATAGCCTTCTTTGCTTCCAGCAGTGGACCAGGGCACGCCGAACCGCGCGCATCGACGACCTTGTCTGCCTGAACTTCCGCAAGATTGATTTCACTCATGGGTTCAACTCTTTCTGCATGTGGAGGATGGTACTTCAAACAGGATGAAAAACTGGGGCATTCGAGCGGCTTCCGCCAACACCGAATGGTCTTTGCCTCAGCAGAAGGTGAGAACAACGTCGGCCTCTTCGGCCAACGATACGAACTCGGCTACGCCGCCGAACTCGACCCCTTCAATGAAGTCGTCTTGGCTCACTCCAACGATTGGGAACGCGGCGGAGCAGGCAATCAACCGAGTGTCGTTTTCCTGGGCAATCTTCAGAAATGCCGGAAGCGTATTAGGCGTTCCGGCCAGCTCGATCTTTTCCGCCCCGCCCTTGCGAATGATGTTCAGTCCGGTGAGCGTAAAGAACAGCGTCAATTCCATGTCGATCGCCAACGCTCCGCAACCGAGCATGAACGGTGGGAATGCCTTGTGGGGATCGTCGGAGCCGCAAAATACCAGCATTTTTTTTGCCATAAGTCTATGTTCCTGTTCTGGTGAGAGAAGGTAAGGTGGCCACGATTGAGTATGCTCCCGATTCCGCGGCACGGCTCGGACACTCTCCGAAGCCGCGGTTTGGCAAGCTAACCGGTCCATTTCCGCTTCGCTGTTCTTGCCTGAACAGCGAAGCTGCGAGGTTGTGAATACTACTTATGGGTGGTTCTTGATGGGTCCGTCGTCCGCGATGCCGGAGCGATGATGTCGGAGCGATACATTCGCATATTTGAATATACACAGCTCGCTATATGCGGTCAAGTGCATATATCGGACGTTTGACGATTTGAGATTACTGAGAGGCTAGAAAAGACGTAACTATTCACGGGGGACTGTCCCCTTCGCGTGCAGCGGAGAAGACAGTCCGCGCCGCTACCCCGTGAACGGTTACGACCCTAGACGCACGGTTGAAAGGGAACTTGGCAGGATTGGTTTATGGAAAACCACTCAAATGAAAGGAGGCGATCGTGAGTAGCGAAGAACGATTGGTTGCAGGATGGGCCGGAAGGCACGCAAACGCATTTGCGGGCCTTAACGACAACTGGC
>CAZASB010000087.1:0-15551 GCA_964487655.1 uncultured Planctomycetaceae bacterium | reverse complement strand
ACGTTAGCCTGAAGGGGACTTCCACCCCCCTAATCAAACGCCTTCACAGGCGCACCAGCATCCGCCTACCTGCGGATCACAGCGCCCGGCTGGCGGAAAGCAACGATACGGCCTGCTTGGGCGACGTATAGAGGGCCGCCTCGCACACGGTCGGCGGCGGATCCAGGCAGCGAAACACCCGCTGCTGGGCCGTCGCCACGTGATGCCAGAACGGCGCATGGACGTCCTCCGCGCCGTCGAAGTAGACCATCTCGTAGGGCCCCGTCCGCCGATAAATCTCACCGATGCGCCGGGCGACTTCATCCTGGATGTCGGTGTTCTGGTCGAGGCGGATGAACCGCGGCCACGTATCGACGTTCAGCAGGCCCAAGCGATCGCCGCGATTGTGCTCGGACGCCTTGGTTTCCAAGTGGCCGCGTTCGCAGCCGGTGAACGCGAACGGCGGCTCCGTCCGATAGTTTTCATAGGCCACCAGTTCGCCGCCCAATTTCAGGATTCGCCGCTGGTCGTCCAACGTGCAGCCGGCCGGATTCTCATCAACCGGAATCGTCGCGGCGCCGCGGTCCACTTCAGAGGACAACGTGAACCGGCGGACCTGGTGTAGCCGATTGTCTGGCGTCGGGGTTACGTACGGATCGTTGCGGCTTGTCTTGCTGTAGTGTATGTGCAATCCTACCTTGAGCCCCGCGTTGCGAATCGCGTCGGTGACTTTCTTCAGATCGGCCGTCCCGTTGGGATAGGCGTCGTTCCAGATGAAGTGCCCGGCACTGGTGGCGAACGCATTGTAGGAGAATAGGATCATCCGGAATCCGCCACGCTGGGCGAGTTCGATATACTCGCCGATATTCTCCGGCGTCGGTCGACTCGCCCAAAGATAGGACAGCCGCTCGCCCCGATAGATCCTGGCAACCGGAACCGACTCACCTGGGTGAACATGCTCCCGCCCGTCCGGCTTCGACGCCAGACTATGCACGGTTCCGTTTTCACCAACGGTCAGACGAAGGAAATCCGTCTCGAACACAAGCGGCTCAGCCATGGCCGATCGCGACACGACTAGAATGAGCGTTACTGTCAGCAATAGGACGGGTTTCATCGATGAATGCTCCGGGCGGGGTGGCTTGCAGTTGTGTCTGGCGTGCGTTGATGATAGCACATGGCACGGCTGTCTGACCAGATTGAAGCGTGATCTCCACGACTTCGCCGGCCGCCACGGGCGTAGCTTGGGCCGGGTGGCCCCGGGTGATTGCTCACCCGGGGCCACCCAGCCTAAAAGCACTCGTGCGAAAACCACAGATTATGGCCGCGTTGAGTATACAATCACACTGGTTGCTTGCTCCCAGCCGTCTCGTCGTCCACAATCATGACTTGTGTAGTCCCATTCACACCCACCCTGCTCAAGCGAGTCTTACCATGCGAAACGCCCACTTCCCGCCATGTCTTGCCGCCGCCTGTTTCGTTGCGTGGCTGAGCCTTCCAGCCCATGCCCAACCCGCCGCGCCCACACCGCCCGAGGGTGCCGCTTCTTACGAAGCGCCTGCGCGGGCGACCGATGGGGCCAACATGGTCCTAACAGTCAAAAAGCTTTGCGACGGGTTCGATCCGCCGCGCCCGCTTGTCATTTGGGCCATTGGGTCGAGCTTCACGAACGGGCTGGGCAATGGCGACCGTCTGAAGGCGCTCATCGCCGAGCGTTTTCCCAAGGCGCCGGAAATCGTCTATCGCAAGCAGGCCGGGTCGAGCACGTCCTACCACTTCTGCCGCGGCTGGGCGCGGCACCTGGTTATTCCCGACCAGCCCGACGTTGTGCTGATCTACAACTTCGGCGATCCCAATGACCTGGAGAAGCTCATCGTCGAACTCCGCCGCACCACGACGGCCGACATCATCGTGGGCACGCTGCACTGGGTCACCCCGCAGAAGCCCGTGTGGCCCGACCCCGACGCGCCGACCACGCACCAGGACTTCGCCGCCATGCGAGAAATATGCAAGAAGTACGGCGTCGAGTTTGTCGAGAACCGGCGGGAACTGACCGAGTACATGGTGAAGAACAAGCTCGGGGTAGACGACTTGCTGGGCGACTCGGTCCACGAAACCCGGTTCGCCGCCGACTGCACGGTGCAGAACATCGCGAGGCACTTCCACGCGGCCGAACAGGGCAACTACAAGCCCGAGGAGCGCGAGCGGCGCGTCGCCGTGACCTCCGAGGCCGTCAAGCTGGAAGGGCCATGGACCGCCACGGCCAATGGCTCTGGCCGGCAGACAACCGGCGGCCGCCTTACCCTGCAATTCAGCGGCAATCGCGTTGAGCTGATCGGCCGGCGCCGACCCGACGGCGGTAAAGCTCAGGTACTGATCGACGGCAAGCCGGGCGACCAGTTGCCCGTGTTCCACGCGGGCTACGTCCAGCCCGACAAAGGCAATGTCCCTAGCCCTCCGATGGCCCCGCGCGACCGTTCGCCGCATCGCGTCGACCTCGGTCCGGCCGAGTCCATCATCCCGCAGCAGTGGACCATCACCATGACCAACGACGAAGGCGACTACGAGCTGACGGGTAGTGTTACGGGCCCCGACGGCCACGGCAACGCTTTCCAGCCGTTTACAAGCAAATCCGACCAGATTCTTATTGATCCGGCCATGTGGCGAGCCGCCAAGACGAATCGCGCCGGCGACCGGTTCGCGTTCGAGGTCTTCCGTTCGACGGTCGGCGCGGTCGATTTCACCAGCGAGCAAGAAGAGCGGTTTCGCATCCGCCTGGCCCAGGGCCTAGAAAACGGGCCGCATACCCTTGAATTGATTGCCGCCGGCGACGGTCCCACTGAAATCGATGCCTTCGAGGTCTTCGAACCGCCGCTGAAATGACGTATCGGCTACCCCCCTCGCACCATCTCATGCGTGATGAGGCCGGGCGGGGTGTCGCCCTTTTCGACGGCCGTGATGTTGGCAAGCGTTTCGTCGGC
The DNA here is from genome assembly GCA_964487655.1 of uncultured Planctomycetaceae bacterium. GTDB lineage: Bacteria > Planctomycetota > Planctomycetia > Pirellulales > Thermoguttaceae > PWXP01. Next base: position 12,594 of record CAZASB010000087.1, on the reverse strand, counting down.
AATGGCACGCATGGCGCGTCGCGTGAAGAACGCCTGGTGCCCGGTGATGATGACGTTGGGGAAGGTCAACATGCGGGCGAATACGTCGTCCTGTATGACGCGGTTGGAAAGGTCTTCGAAGAAGAGGTCGGCCTCTTCCTCGTATACGTCGAGGCCCAGCGAGCTGATCTTGCCTGACTTCAAGGCGCGGATGACCGCCTGCGTGTCGATCAGTTTCCCACGCGACGTGTTGATGAGCATGACGCCCTGCTTCATGCGCGCCAGGGCCTCGTCGTCAATGATGTGATAGGTGGCCGGCATGAGCGGGCAGTGCAGCGAAACGAGGTCGGACTCGGCGAATAGCTCGTTCAGTTCGACGTATCGGACACCGCGGGCTTCGACCTCGGGATTCGGCTTCACATCGTAGGCCAGCAGCTTACAACCGAAGCCGGCCAAGATGTCGGCCACAATCGCCCCAATCTTCCCGGTGCCGATCACGCCGACCGTCTGCTCGAACAACTCGACGCCAAGCAACCCGTTCAGGGCGAAGTTCCCATCGCGAATCCGGTTGTACGCCTTGTGTAGATGTCGTGCGAGGGAGAGGATCAGGGCGATCGTATGTTCCGCAACGGCCCGAGGCGAGTAGGCCGGCACGCGGGTGACGGTTACTTCGAGCTGCTCGGCAGCCCGCAGATCGACGTTATTGAATCCAGCGCATCGCATGGCCACCAGCCGGGTGTCTTGCCGGGAAAGCGCCAGAAGTACGCTGGCGTCGAGTTCATCATTGACGAACGCGCAAACGGCGGGGAACCCCTCGGCAAGGCGGTAGGTATGGATGCTCAGTCGCGACTCGTGGAACACCAGCTCATGACCAGTAGTCCTGTTGGCTTCCTCGAAGAACTCGCGATCGTACGGTTTCGTGCTGAAGATGGCTACTTTCATGTAGGTATTCTATCGACGCCGCTGGGGTTGGCATACCCCACAATGGGCTGTTCGTCGCAACATGGGCCGGGCGGAATGCGAAATAGGCTATTTTGCCGATTGCCTCATCACAAATTGCCATAGGGGGTACGGCCAATCTCTGTTAGAATCCTTCGGGATGAGTGGACCGGTAGGTGCTGGCACTGCCAGCGTGAATGCAAGACAAGGCTTGAGGGGAAGGAACCCGCCATGCGAAACATAATGTGCCTCACGGTTCTGGTCAGTGTGCTCGCGGCACTGTCGGCAACCGCGCAAGAGGACCATCGGCAACATCATCCGGAGAATGAGCCTGGAACGTATGGTCCGGCACGCCCGGATCAGCCGGTCGAGCCGCGTCATCCGACCCTGCACGCCCGCCCAGATGTCCAGTCCGCGCAACAGTCCGCCCCACCACCACCGTTCGTCCTTGACGCGCAGCAGCAACAGCAGGTGGACTGGATGCTCAATGCGTGGGAACAGCGTAGTGGGCAGGTGAAAACATTTATTTGCTCTTTTGTCCGCCGGGAATACGATCAGGTATTTGGCCAGGGCGACGAGCCAACGCATACGGATTATGGCGAGATACGGTACCAATCGCCGGACAAAGGACTTTTTTGGGTCCGCGAGCCCAGTGATCGGCAGGAACGCTGGGTGTGCGACGGCAAAGCGGTATTTGAATTCAACTTCGTCGCCAAGAAGCTCACCGAGTATGAGTTGCCTCCCGAATTGCGGGGAAGAGCGATTGCCAACAGTCCGCTGCCGTTCCTGTTTGGAGCTACGGCCGAGAGCCTGCGTCAGCGGTACTTCCTGCGGCTCGTCACGCCAAGCGATCGGCAGAACAGCGAGGTCTGGCTTCAGGCGTTCCCCAAGTTTCGGGAAGATGCCGCCAACTTCGCTCGGGCCGAGCTGATTCTAACCGGACGCGAAATGACGCCCTACGCCATGCAACTCTACCTTCCTAACGGCAAGACGCGGCTTTCCTACGTGTTCAACGATATCAAGATGAACGACATGCTGGGGAACTTCCTGCAAAGGGATCCTTTCCGGGTAACCACTCCGCTCGGCTGGGACCGGCTGGTCGAGCGAGCCCAACCATCGCAGGCTGGCCGCCCGGGCCCTGAGCAGCGGTAGGAGAAGACTCCAACAAAAAATCTCTCGACGTCACGCCTAGGCAGTAACCAGGCAACTCGGGTAGGGCTTGTCTTTTGGATACTCTCCAATGATCTCGCCGTGCAGTACGGAGCGGTAGACTTCATTTAGTGTACGGAACACACGACCGGCCCTACGGCGCGAGACTGCTGAGGCGTGCCTCGATCTGGTCGCGCAGGGCACCGTCTGATCGGGCGGCGGCCATGCGATAGTAGACGCGGGCGAGACCCGGCTTGCCAGACTCCTCGGCGGTAATGCCGCGCTCGTACAACTGCATGGCCTCGCGACTCGCGACTGCCTGCTCCTGCTCGTGCATGAGTCGGGCTTCGGCCACGCTCGGCGCCGCGACTGCCGCTGAACTCACTCGCTGGGGGGCCGGTGCATTCGGAGCGGCCGGTGTGGGCTCGGCTGCGGCAGGCTCGACCGGTATCGCCGCGGCCCGAGGCGCTTCAGGTATGGCAAGGTCAGGCGATGGTTCCCCTGCCGCGCTCGCGCGAAGCATTGCCTGCACGCGAGGGTTTCCCTGTTCCGGATAGACGGCCCCGACGCCGGGGTACGGCAAACCGAAGCCGGAAGGCGGACCCATGGGATAGCCGTAGGGCAAATAGGGCGCGCCACCGACAACCGGCACAAAGCCGATCACAAAGGGACTTTGTGATGTATCGGAGAAGTAACCCGTACCGCCGTTGGGGAGCGTGATGCTGGGCGCCTGTGAAACCATGCCCGCTCGGCTGCCTTGTGCGGCAAGGAAGTTGAAATTGGCGCTCCAGGGGCCTGACTGCCATGCCCAACCGCTACGAATACCGGCGCTGGGGTCGGGGTTACCGAACGCGGGCTGCCCCATTCCGCCTCCGCCGAACTGGAAGCTGAAGTTGGGCCCTCTAATCCCCCATTGCGTTCCAATCTGTTCAAAGAAACTCGAACTGTTGGAGTGAAACGGAGTTGTGACGGTCGTCTGCTGAGCAAAGGCAGGCCCGGTTGTCCAAGCGATTACGGCGAGGAGGACGCTGCCCCGAACGGCGGTTCCCACGAAGACATCGGACGCATCAGCGACTTGCTGAACCACCCTACACTTGAGGGAACTCATGATCGTACCTCTTCCATTGTTCCGACATCGCACGCATGGGGGCCGGCATCGCAGGCATGAGGGACCATGCCCATCGATGGAAACCGCTTTGCCCTGGGTGCCGTTGGAAAGCCGTTTCGCCCTTTGGCCTACACTATTATATCGGCGGAAACAGTCGCTTGGCAAGGGTACGCAGCTTGGGTGTTGCCAGAAGGGGCAAGAACCGGGTACATTAGGGGCTTGCGTTCTACTGGAATCCATGAAGGAAGTGAGTTCAGGAGGAGTTCACCCATGTTTGTTGCCGCCACGACCCGTTGTTTTCCCGAATTGCCGTTGGGAAAGACCCTCGACCGCTTGGTCGATCTGGAGTTCTCCGCAATCGAGCTGATGTTGCACGAGACCACCGGGCACATGAAGCCCTCGGAGGTGCTCGTCAACCTCGATCAGGCCACTCAGACCTGCCGCGACACGCGCCGGCTGACCATCGTGGCGATGAGTGTCGAACCGGAGGCCGATAGTGGCGAGCTTTACTACCGACAATTTGCCGCCTGCTGTAAATTGGCCAAGGCGATGAAGGTGGTCACGGTCACGGTTTGTTCCTCGGAGTTGGGCACGCCATTTAACGAGGAGATTGAGCGACTGCGGCGGCTCGTGGCCTTGGCGGGAGAAGAAGGGGTGCGTGTTGGGCTGCTCACCGAGACTGGCCGCATGTCGCAAGATCCCGACACGGCTTGCGTGATATGCCAGAATGTTGAAGGACTGGGAATCACGCTCGACCCCAGTCACTTCATTTACGGGCCCCACAAGGGCGCTCGTTTCGAGCAGGTGATGAAGCACGTCTACCACGTCCGACTTCGCGATACGTCCAAGGAGCAACTCCAGGTACGCGTCGGTCAGGGCGATGTCGAATACGGCCGACTGATCAATCAGTTGGGCAAATACCAGTACAATCGAGTATTAGCCGTCGACATCCTCCCCATGCCCGACGTCGATCAAATGGCCGAGCTTCGCAAGATGCGGCTCCTCCTGGAAAGCCTTCTTTAGGGCCCACGAATAAACAACTGGCCGATTTGGGCGGGCCGCGGCTACGGCTGCGCGCCGTCAGGCTGCATCGACGCATAAGCAATATGTCTGCTTCGCCTTCCTTCGCAACCTTGTCCTCGCCGCGCCAAAACCGGCCATTTATTCCTTCGCGAGCCCTTAGACGTAGCGGGCCATCAGCCGGTCGACGAGCGTGGGCGAGAGGCGATTGAGCCCCAGGAGTACCTTTCCCCAAAGATACGGCACGATTTCGTGCTTCCCGCGTCGCATGGCAAGGAGGGTTCGCCGGGCGACCTCGGCGGCCGAGATGGCGCGGTGTTCGGGCCAGCCCGGTGCGCCTGTCCTCTCGATCACGCTGTCGAAGAACTCGGTTTCCGTGGTGCCGGGGCTGACCACGAGTACGTCGATCCCGTGCCTTGCCAGTTCGGCTCGCAGCGACTCGCTGAACCCATGGACGGCGAATTTGCTGGCACTGTATTCGCTGTTGTATGGCACGGCGCGACGGCCCAGGATTGAACTGACGTTGACAAGGATGGGCTTCGCCCCCTCGCGCAGCAACGGCAGCGCCAGGCGGGTCATTTCGACCAAGGCGAAGAAGTTCACCTCCATAATGCGGCGCAACCGCTGCGGATCCGCGTCTTCGAAAAGCCCCATCGCGCCGATTCCGGCGTTATTCACCAGGATGTCGAGCCCGCCGAAACGCGACTGGGCCGTATCGCACGCGAGTCGGCGCACTTCCGGATCGGTGACGTCGCCGGCAATCGTGGCCACGCACCCTCGAGCCGAGGCCAACTCCTCGGCCAGTGCCCGAAGACGATCGTCCCGCCGAGCCGTGGCGACTACCTGGACGCCTGCGACCGCTAGTTGCCGCGTCAGCTCTCGCCCGATACCGCTCGATGCACCGGTGACAATCGCTCGTAAACCGTCGAGACTGCGTCTTGCCATGATTGCATCCTTTCCCTGTTTGCAGCCTACCGAAGGTTGAGCAAACACTCTGCCTTACTACCGAGCCACGGCTTCAGACCACTTCGCCAATGCGAGACTTCGCGACCTCGTCGGGCGCATTGAACCGATGACGGGCCGAGTCATGTGGCTGAATATTCACGTCAGGATCGTTGATACGCCCGAGAAACTGCCCCGGTAACCGACAGTGGATCGTCACGCGGTGATCGGTATACCGTTTCGAAAGGACTTCACCGTGCGCGGCAAGGTAGGCCATGAGCTGTCCATTCTCCACGCCCATCTCGATATCGACGTCGTGGAACAGGCGGCTGAGGGCATCGGACACGGCGGTTGCCAGCCGGCGCAGCCCGTTCTGCCGTTGCGCGCTGATCGGGATTGCCGAGGGATATCGACCCAACAGCCCGTCCAGGCGGGCCCGGTCGGGAAGCGAGTCGGCCTTGTTCAATACCAGGAGTGTATCCTTTTCCTGAATCCCCAGGTCGTCCAGCACCTCGGTCGCGGCGGCAATCTGTTCGTGGACGGCCGGATTGGCCGCGTCAGCGACGTGGATGAGCAGGTCGGCCTGTCGAGCTTCCTCCAGAGTCGCCTTGAAGCTCTCGATCAGGTGGTGTGGCAGATCGCGAATGAAACCGACCGTATCGCTTAAAAGCACCGGCCCCCAGCCAGGCAACTGCCACTGACGCGTGCGCGTATCGAGGGTGGCGAATAGCGCGTCCTGCACCAACACGCCTGCACCGGTCAACGCGTTCATCAGCGTGCTCTTCCCCGCGTTAGTATAGCCGACCAGGGAGACTGTCTGGAGATCGCTTCTCGCGGCTACTTCGCGCTGTTTGCGGCGTTCGATGCTGGAAAGCTCGCGCCGGAGGTCGCGGATGCGTTTTTCGACCAACCGGCGGTCCTCTTCAAGCTGTTTTTCACCCGGGCCACGCAGTCCGACACCCTTCTTTTGGCGGGAAAGATGCGTCCACATCCGCTTCAGACGTGGCATGGCGTATTCGTGCTGCGCCAGTTCGACGGCCAATCGGGCCTGGTACGTTTGTGCCCGACTTGCGAAGATGTCGAGGATCAGCTCGGTCCGGTCGATCACCTTGCGGTCCGTTGCCTTCTCCAAGTTACGGGTTTGGGCGGGCGACAGATCGTTGTCGAAGATGATCACGTCCGCGTCGTAGAACTCGGCCAATTGGGTCAGTTCCTCCACTTTACCGCGCCCGAGATAGCTGGCCGTATAGGGAGTGCTCAACCGTTGTGTCAGCCGGCCAACGACCTGAACGCCGGCCGTGGTTGCCAGCCCTTCGAGTTCGTCAAGCGGGCCTTCACCCGTCCGCCGATCCGGCAGGAGAACACCGACCAGAATGGCTGCTTCGCTGGCGACGCTCTCCGCTCGCTGAATTTCGTACACGATGTTTGATTTACTCCAGGGGTTGCAGTTGACTTCGACTATGGTAACTTGCCGTTACGTTGGCATCTAGCCAGGGCACGATGCTTGTTGGCCGGGGAAACCGTGGTTACGGTTCATCATTCTCGCGAATATGGCAATAACTCTCGTACCGGCGTTCGTCGATCCGACCATCGGCCACGGCATCCTTGACGGCACAGTCGTCCTCGTGGGTGTGGGTGCAGTCGGGAAAATGGCACAGGCTTACGTAGGGGCGAAGATCACGGAAGAACCCCGGTAACTCTTCCGGGATGACATCCCAGAGTTGGAACTGCCGAATCCCCGGTGTGTCGACCACCCAGCCTCCGAAATCCAGCGGTAGTAACCGGGCAGTAGTGGTAGTGTGCCGCCCCTTTTCCGTCTCGGCACTCACCGTCTCGACACGGAGTTTCAGGTCCGGGGCGACGGCATTCAGCAGCGACGACTTGCCAACGCCGCTTTGGCCCGCCACCACGCTTTCCTTGCCGACAAGCACCCGCCGAAACCGCTCCATGCCGAACCCGGTTTCCGCGCTGAGCAGGAGCGTCTGGTAGCCCATCTGGCTGTACACGCCCACAAGCGGCTGAAGGTCTGCCGGATCGACCAGATCGATCTTATTGATGCAAAGGATCGGCCGGATTCGTCCTTTTTCGCCCGCCACAATCAGTCGGTCAATCAGGTTGGGCTTCAGTCGCGGCTCGGCGGCGCTGGCCACGATGAGCAACTGATCCACGTTGGTGACAATCGTGTGCTGCCGCCCTCGACTGGCTCGGCAAATGCTCCCCTGCCGCGGCTCGATCCGTTCGATCACCCCTTCTCGCGGCTGTGTATTCTCCACGGGGCGGAACATGACGCGGTCGCCCGCCACGACGACATGACGCTGATCGGTTGCCAGTGTCTTCAATATCCGCCTGGTAGCACAACGGAACACCTCGCCGTATTCGTCGGCAACGGTGCTGATCAGGCCCTGGACGGCCAAAACCCGTCCGGAACGACAGTACCGTGGATCGACTTCCAATTGCACGCCGAGGCCTGGCTGCTCGTCCTCGGTCAACGGATCGCCCACAACGGTTCGGCGGCGGCTCAGATCGCCTTTGCCACTCACCCGTTCGGTGAGTACGGGCGCCTCGTCCTCGAACCCGTGTTGCTCGAAGCCGCGAGTCCAATTAGTGCGACGCGCGCGCGGCATCCGGTTCTTGCGAAAGTCGGCCCGTATCTTCTGTCTCTTTGCCAAACCTAACCAGCCCTCGGAATCATTCTTGTGAACTAACGCCGATCCCCGTGTCGCAATTGGCCCGGCGAGTCGTCGTCGATGTTATAGCTTACCTGCGGATCGGAATCGTCCCTAACTCGCATCTTGGCCGCGCGACGCCGGTCTAGGCCCGCTCGCTCCAGAAGGGATTTCTCGAGAATGTCGCTGGTAGGCTCGTCCAGCGGTGGCGGACCGACAGCGCCCAACTCAGCGGGTGAAAAAAGGATTTCGTATTTGTGCTTTGCGATGGACAGCGTATCGCCTGGGTCCAATCGCTTCTCGTTGACCCGGATATCGTTGACCTTCACCCCATTCCGGCTCTGCAGATCGCGAACGTACCAGTATCCGCCAGCCACCGTCAGTTGACAGTGGTGTGCCGACACATTCGAGAAACGCAAAACCACGTCGCAGCTTTCTCGGCGCCCGACCAACAGGCTCTTCTTCAACAGCGGGATCGAGTCACCGCCACCAACGGGGACTAGTTCTCCGTACATGGATTATCGACCTTCTAGCTTGTGTAAACACGAGTATAATGCACCTATATACATAAGTCTACCCTTTCCCCCCGTTGTGGTCAATAAGGATGTCGTTTTCCAGGCTGTCCGTGTCGCGCAACCCCTTACGACACAAAGCCTTACATCCCCCCCCGAGGGCCCGTTGATCCCGGAAGTTTGGATTTCGGTGCTTGCCGCGCTCGTAGCGCACGATTAGTCTTGTAATTGTGCTGGCTGTCGTTGCCAACACGGCGGTTTGGTCAGCCGTGCGAAAACCGCAGGATTATGACCGTGTTGAGTATAAACTCGGCCCTGTGCTAGCAGCCAAGCTGATGGCGTTGGCGAAGCGGGCGTGCCGTGCATACGCCGCAAGTCGCTCGAAACGAAACCGTGCGGCTTGCCGTTTTTCCCGGTGTTTGCAGCCAGAAACGGAAGAGCCGGGTAGAGGCATGGCGGACAATGGAGGGAAGCAAAGATGAAGATACGAGTGGCAGGACGGAGCAGGACGACGGTGTGGAGCGTGAGCGTGGTGGCACAGATTACCGGGATGGTGTCGGCGATCACGATGATGCTGGTGATGCTCATGGCGGGCAGTGCCGGGGCGGCGACCGTCAAGACCGGGGATGGCTTGGCGGTCGAGGTGGACCGGCAGGGGCTCATCAGCGGCGCGAGTGTCGAGGGGCAGGCGGTGCCGGTCAAGGGCGCGGGGGGCTTCAGCGTCAGCGACTTCACCGTCGAGCGGGAGTTCATCAACATCGTGCCCAACCCGGGCTTCGAAGACGGAGATGAGGGCTGGCTGCTGGCGGATACGCAGTCCTTTGACGAGGAGGTCTTCCACTCTGGGAGCCGGTCGGTGCGGCTGCGCATCGAGCCGCCGGATACCGGGAAGTCGAACCTGGAGACGCGCGTGCCGGTGAAGCCGTCGACGCACTACGTCGCCGCGCTGTGGCTGCGGCGCGAGAAGGTCGGTGTGTGCGGCGCGTACATCTCGGAGCGCGATGACGCCAACAAGCTGACCGGCCTGACGACCCAGGTTGGCGTCACCATCCCGAAGGAGGACGGCGTGTGGCATCGGCTGGTGTGGGAGTTCACTACCCAGCCGGAGACCACCATGCTGTCGCTGCGCTCGGACATCTACAACTCGAACGGAACGCTGTGGCTGGATGACTTCTTCGTGGCCGAGGCTCCGGACCGGGAGTATGTCCCGGTGACCGGGGAGGTGTCGGCGGTTGACGGCGGCGTGGCGCTGGATGCGAAGATGGAGCAGATGGGGCTGGCGCTGCAGGCGAAGCTGACCGGAGACGCGGAGTGCGTCCGGATCGAGGGCGTGCTGAGTGACACCACGGGGGAGGATCGGGCGATCGCGGTGCGGCTGTCGCTGCCGATCGACGCCGAGGGCTGGAGCTGGTACGACGACGCCGAGGATCATCAGCAGGTTAGCGGCGATGCGAGCTACCGCTGGACCTACAAGTGCAAGGCGGGGAGCGGCGAGTGCTCGGTGTACCCGTGGTCGGCCTTGAGCGGGCCAGAGATGGGGGTGAGCCTCGCGCTGCCGCTGTCGCAGGGCCCGCGCGTGTTCATCATGCAGCATGACCAAGGGACGCCGGCGCTGTCGCTGACCTTCTTCTTCGGACTGACCCGCGACGCGACGAACAACCCGAGCCGCGGACCGTTCTCGTGCGTGATTTACCGCCACGATCCGAGGTGGGGGATGCGCTCGGCGATGGAGCGTTACTACCGGCTCTACCCGGAGAGCTTCGTCAAGCGGCCGGACTTCGAGGGCTACCTGAACTATGCGCGATACGAGGAGTTCGACCCGAAGACCCACCGGATCGGGCGCAGCGGCACCTACAGGATCGAGGACGCGAGCGACTACGGCGAGGGCTACAACTTCATCCATCACGTGCATGGCTGCTACGACTTCCGCATGATCCCGAGCGACGACCCCCAGACGCCGTCGGACCAGACGGTATGGTCGTGGCTGGGGGAGATGGTGGAGAAGGAGAAGGAGAAGCCGCGCTGGTACGTGCCGACCGACGAGACGATGAAGAAGATCGCGTTCGGACCGAAGGGGCAGATACGATACATCGGAGACACACGCTACTGGCGGGCGCAGGAGGGCTATAACCACCTGGATCAGCCGGGATGGGGGCTGAACTTCATGGTCAACGAGGACCCGGACATCTCGTCAACCTGCGCGGACAGCACACGCGCGCGGATCGCGGCGTACCTGGAGGCGAATCCGAGGCGGCGAGCGTGGGATGCGTGCGTGACGGCGGACGCGATCGAGGGCTACTTCGCGAACCAGCGAGGGCTGAACTTCCGCCGCGAGCACTTCGCAACCACGCTGGTGCCGCTGACCTTCGACAAAGAGACCCGGCACGTAGGGATGCCGAACATCATCTGGGACTTCCACAAGAAGGCATGGTGGCCGATCACCGAGGAGTCCAAGGTGGTGGTCTACGGGAACGCCAACCTCTACGAGCAGATGTTTGTGCTGCCCTTTGTGGACGTGCCAATGATCGAGGGCGACTGGGGCGTAAGGGCACCGGAGCGGTTCGAGCGATTCCTGCGGGCGAGTGGGCATCACAAGATCTGGCGCTGGTGGCGGGCGAGCATGAAGCTGGGGGGCTACGGCGAGAAGGACTACGCGTCGGTGCTGCGCCACTTCGAGCGCGGGTTGGCCTACGCGATCTACCCGGCGGTGGGCGTAATGGGGGAGTTGGCGGACCGGGACTACCGCGGGCTGTTCCGGCAGTACATCCCGGCGATCGAGGAGGTGTCCATCGCGGGCTGGGAACCGGTGCCTTACGCACGGGCCGATGAGGGCGTGGTGGTGGAGCGTTACGGGAGCTTCACAGACGGTGAGCTTCACCTGACACTGCGCAACTACGCGGAGGAGCTGAAGACGGTGATACCAGCGATCGAGCGCTCGGCGCTGGGGATCCCGCCGAACGCGGAGCTGGTGGCGGTGGACATCCTGCCGGGCATCCCGCAGCCGCAGGTGGTCGGCGCGGACTGGAAGGTTGAGGTGGGGGCCGACGGCACGCGGGCGCTGTGGATTGGCACGCGCGAGCAGCTCGCGCAGCATGGCTTCCGGCTGGCCGGGCGCACGCTGGACCGGATCGAGCGGTTGTTTGCGACGGAGCTGACCGACGAGACGCGGGCGATCCTCGCTCGGGCACATGAGGTGGCGGACGTCGGCATGGCGGCCAGTGGTCCGGTGGCGCTGGGGCAGGCTGCGGCGCTGCTCGCGCAGGCCGATGCGCTGCAGGCGGGCCTCGCCACCAACGCGCCGGTGGACTTGGCGAAGTGCCTCTTCCGGCTCCGCAGTGAGCTGGGTTGCGTGGCGGCGGGCATCGCCGGGGTGAGCGCTCAGAGCCAGCGGCTGGTGCCAGGCGCGCTGCGCGGTCAGACGATCGAGGTAACGATGCCGCTGACCGTCGCCGGCACGACGGACCTCGCGGCGAGCGTGCGCTCACCGTGGGAGAACGTGGCGGCGGCGAGCACGGTGCGGATTACGGGCGGGATGCTGAGCGCGTCGCTGGCGGTGCCGGCTCAGCCGGAGCGCCACCTACTGCCCTACCTCATCGAGGTCACCGGTCAGGCGCAGGGGATATCGTTCACGCTCTGCGTGCCGGTGGACGTGGAGGTGGCGCCGCCGATCATGCTGGTGGCGCAGCCCGAGCGGGTCTTCCGTGGCGTCAGCACGCGCATCGTGCTGCTGGTCAGCAACCACGCCAGCGCCGGTGCGAAGGTGACGGTGCGCGTGGTCCCGCAGGCGAAGATCGTGGCCGAGCCCGAAACGCAGAAGCTGACCATCCCGGCGGGCGGGTCAGTCGAGGCCCCCGTGACCATGCGGCTCGAGTCCAACGCCCGCGTCGGCGAGCAGCTTCTGCGCTACGAGGTCACCAGCGACGACTCACGCTTCATTGCCAAAGGGCAGTTCAGCGTCCTCGTCGACGACCCGGCGCCAACCAGCGCCAGCTCAGCAACGCCTCCTTGATCCCCCAGTCCCTACAGCTTAGACTCTTCCGCTTCCGTATGAGGGGGAATTAAAGGTGTCCGGTACGAATGGCACTGCCGCTTACGCCGTAAGGACTTAGGTGGATCGCGCCAGGCTAGGGATGTGTCACGTGCAGGTCGCCGATCGCGGAGAAACGTTAGGAGCGACGCGGCGGGATTGCTTTGACCCTGGCGCGCACCATCGGCGCGTCGATATCGGCCTTGTGCTTCGTGGGCGCGTCGGACGGCTTGCGCCGTGCCGCTACACGTT
>CAZASB010000086.1:4558-15684 GCA_964487655.1 uncultured Planctomycetaceae bacterium | reverse complement strand
ATAAATCAGCTCGGTTGCGGCTTGTGCGGGCCCACCAACGATCTACGCGACCTTGCCTCACCCTACGTAGATGAATAATCCGGGCTAAGAGTAACGGTTTCTTGCCAGTGGAGAAACCGAGGTTGGACAGTGAGAGGGCGAGACCGAGCTACGCGGCGCGACAGATCACGGCGGGATCGTTCAGGGCGACGACGATCAGACGATGCCGGTTGGCGAATTCGATCAGTTCGGGCTCATCCAGAAGAATGGTTCGGCCTGCTTCGATGGCAAGCACGCGGGCGCCGGAATCAACCATGATTTGCAGCGTCTGGAGTCCAACGGTGGGTACGTCGAACCGCATGTCCTGGTTTGGTTTGGCCGTCTTGACTACGGTAAAACCGCCTGCGAGGCACAACTGACCGGCCCTTTGAATGCAGGCGTCGGTTCCTTCGATTGCCTCTACGGCCAATACGGCCTGGTCCTTAACGGCCACGCTCTGACCGATGTCGAGCCGGCCGAGTTCCTTGGCTGCCTGCCAGCCGAAGACGATGTCTTTCTGTTGCCAGGCCGATGGGATGCGTTGGGTCAGTGGTCCTTCTTGCACGAGCAACTCCGGGCAAAAATCAGTGGCGGGGGCGAAGTGGATGCCCTCACGGGCAAACTCGTCCACAATCGCGCCCAGAAGTGAATCGTCCCGGCAATCCTTGCGACGGGTGAGCAAGTGAGGGATGAACATGCGGATGGTCCGCAGGTCGGGCAGCAGCTTGAACCAGCTTCGCGGCAGGAATAGCCGTACCTTGTGGACCTTGCCTGCCATGGTTGCCGAGGTGATGCCGTGCCGCTTGAAGTAGCGAATGGCGGTGCCAAACTTGGCAATTCCCAGAAGCCGGAAGTCACGGCACAGGCTGGCCAAGTCGGCGGATACCTCTCCATGAACCCCCAGACAGTACGTGGTCATACCCTGTTGACGGAGCGCCTGGGCGACGGCAAAAGGATATCGCCCCCAGCCGGCGATGAGTCCGATGCGACGTTGGGGATCGGTGGAGCCGTTGACGGCCGACGATGCGGGGACGAGTTTGGCAGCATCGCACGGTTGGGACGGACGGTCGACGTGCTGCGAGGTGGCATGCTGGGCCGTGCTCCAGCTTGGGCATTCGCACGAGGTGCCTGGCACCCAGTGTGTTTCCTTGGCTTGGGCGGAACCACGTGCCGTATTGGGTTGGCTGGCCATAAGCGCCCCGTCTTTGCAGTCAGGCCACGGCGCGTCGCCGCGCGTCGCTATCGTGTTTGAAGTCGGTGTTTGCGGACGCATCGTTCGGAGTATCGGCAAGTTCCTGGACCAATCGGTCCACGGTTCGCTGGAGCATCTTTAGCTGCCGACGCATTTCGGGCAGTTTGGAGAATGCCGCCTGCTTGACCTTTTGCTCGCGTTCCGGCGTGGCGGGAATGCCGATCATACGTTGGCCGTCGGGTACGTCGTTACTCACTCCGGCCATGGCGCCCAACACGGCTTTGTGCCCGATGTGAACATGGTCTCGCACGCCAACCTGCCCTGCCATGACCACGTAGTCGCCGGTCGTGGTGCTTCCGGCGATGCCCACCTGCGAACAGAGCATGTTGTGGCGTCCGATGCAGCAGTTGTGCGCGATCATTACCAGGTTGTCGACTTTGGTTCCCTGGCCAATTCTTGTTGGTCCATAGGTTCCGCGGTCGATCGTGGTTCCGGCCCCGATTTCGACATCGGCTTCGAGGATGACATTACCCAATTGAGCTAGGAGGGAATGTCGCCCCTGGACTTGCTCGTATCCGAATCCATAGGCACCGAGGATTGCACTTGCATGGATGATACAGCGGGGGCCGACGACCGTATCTTCGTACAGAACGGCGTTGGGGAAGATCGTCACGTTCTCGCCGATGTGCGAGCCGGCCATCACGTGCGTGCCGGCGTGGATAACCGTGCCAGCGCCAACGACCACCTCGTCGCCGATGGTGACGTGTGGATGGATTTGGACGTCGTCGGCAAGGTGGGCTGTCGGGCTGACGGTGGCTTGGGGGCTCACACCAACTTGCTGCCCTGTCCGGGCGGGGCGGAAGTATCGCAAGATGGCCGCGAAAGCATGATGAACATTCTCGACCTGGATGGCGGCGATTCCACCGGGCGTACTGTCGTTTGGCACTACCGCGGCGCTCGCCACACAAGGGCGAGGCCGCCGACACCGCTCACTGCCGTCCATGAGCGTGATATGGCCCGGTCGAGCATCGCACAGCGGCGCCGCCCCGTAGATTGGCAGCTCCGGATCGCCGACAACACGACCGTCGACCAAGGCGGCAAGCTCTGCAAGGGTGGATATCATGATGTCGGATTCCTTTCCGAGACGCCGATTCTGCAACGGCCTCAAGCGAGGATCCGTAGCAAGGAGGATGGCGAACTTTACCGTAACGTAGATGGTCCGGCAAGCCCGGATTATTCACCGAACGGTATTGCTGGCGTTGCTAGCAGCTTCCGCTACGGCTTGACAGCCGTTGTTGTGCCGTCTGCGGGAGGATTCTGCCGACTAATGGGGCTTGCACAGCCAATGGACAAGGGCGAAGCCCGGCTTCCCCGGTAAAACGGCTGCGAATCGCTCATTGACTATGCAGGAATCAATAATGCAGCACAATCGAGCGGCCGGCAGTCTCGTATTCGAACGAACGATGCCACCGGGCGCTGAAGCGACCAGCCAAATAGGTGCATAATGACATGACGGCAAGAACCGCCGCGCACCATGCCCGAGCCGAGTAGCGGACGTCGCCCAGGCCGAGCGGCATGGCCTTGTCTGGAGGCGTGGCGATGGCCATGGCCGTGGCTACCGCGTAAATGGCCGAAACGCCGGCAAATACCAACATAACGACCCACGCAGTCGACCAATCGGGCGCGCTTAGCATCCAGCCTACGTACACCGCCTGCAGCGCTGCCAGGAGCAATGCAACCCGCACCCACCCCGGCGCGGTCTCCAAGTTCCAATGCATCTGGTACACCACGGGAATCAGGCTGAAGAGCACGGCCAGAATCAGCACGCTTGCCAGCCACTTTATCGAGGTAAGTCGGCCGTGGTCGGGCTTATAGGTGTTTCCGGGAATGATGCGTCTCACCGGGTGATGTGTATGTTTCGACATGACAGCTTTGAACCGGGGCTCAAAATCGACGTTTGCCGCAAGCAGTTGCTTCGGGCACCGCTTGGCCAGTGTGGCTCGGAATCACCCGCCAGTCAAGCCGTACTTCGGCCAGTGTGCGACAAGACGTAACCGTTCACGGGGCGGCGCAGGCAGTTTTCGCCACTGTATGCGAAGGGGACAGCCCCATTTTCGCGGCGGAAACGGTGGATCATTGGGGAAGAACGCCCTTTGTGCCGCAAAAATTGGGACAGTCCCCCCCGTGAACGGTTACGACAAGACTTTCAATGAATTCAAGGCTGGGTGGCACGCGCGGATGGTTCCGAGCGCGTATCGCACGGAACCACCCACACAGCACGACGCTAGTCCTTCACGTTCAGCTTGATCTCGTCCGAGTTGCCTTTCAACTCGGGGGCGTACATGGCCCAAGCCTTGGTGGGCAGGGCGCTGAACTTGCCCGGTATCTCAGCGCGCATGCGGTAGCTGGCGCTGTGTTTACCGCGCGCGAGACGGGGGACGAACATCACCACGCGATCGTCGCGAAACTCGACGTACGCGCCCAACGAATTGCCCGTGTAGCCGCTACGCAAATCGACCGGCTCGAAGCCGGCCGGCTTCATGTCCTCGAACACGAGATACTCGTAGTCGTTCTTGCTCTCGATGACTAGCTCGATCTCGACCAGGTCGCCGCTCTGGAGCGTGGCCAGGTTGTCGAGCTTTTGCCGTTCGTACTTTTCGACCTTCTGGTCGACTACCTGCCCGCGCGAGCCGGCCACCTTCTCCGCGGCGTTCACGCGGACAAGCTTGTAGTACTCGCGTTCGACCTTGATCTCGAGACCGGCTTTCGTGATGAAATCTTCGAGCGTGAAGTTGGTCAGATATCCGTTGAAGTAGACGGGACCGTCGCCCACGCGGCGCAACTCCACGTTGAGCGGGCCAGCGGGTACCTGGTTGCCTTCGAGAACGAAACGGTCATCGAACTGGAATAGCGTTTGCGGCGTGATTTCCACCGCCTTCTTCAACTCGCCGCCCACGTACACTTGCACGGTCATCTCCGACTTGTCCTCGCCGCTGGCGCGCAGGAACTCGGCCATGGCCTCGACGCACAGCGCCGTGTCGCGAGTCGAGTTCCAGTACGTGGCGTGCTTCCGGTTGTTGAGCAGGTACTTGACCAGTCGCGAGGTCAGCTCCCCGTCCGGATTCGTGCGACTCAAGAGTTTCAGGAAATAGGCGTGGGCCTCGAACTCGCTGCCATACCAATACCACCAGTATCCTCCGGGCAGGTTGAGCCAGGCGGTCTGGTTTTCTTCGTCTTGCTGGACGTACTGGCCGATGTTTCGCCCCACCATGTCGAGTTTGGCCTGCTGGTCGCCTTGCTCGTGGAGGGCCACGCCGTAGATAGCCAGGCTGTAGACGGCCAGATGGGTGCGGTCTCGGTAGAGGAACTCGTTCATTTCCGCATTCACAATATCGGCGTCGACGAGCGCCATGTAAACCAGCGCATCGAGGTTGTCGGCGTAGTTCTTCCATCGCAGCCCCGGCGGCTTCTGCTCGATCAGTGCGTTCTGGATCATTTGCACCTGCTCGGCCTGGTAGCGACGGAGCCATTCGACGCCTTTCTCCAATACGCCGGGCGTTAGGGCAGCGTCGTTTTGCTTGGCAACCTGAAGGCCATGGACCACCTGCGCCGTGGTGTGCGGGTAGCTCTGTTCGCCATAGCCGGAGAACCAGCCCCACCCACCGTCGGATAGCTGCATTTCGGTAAGCCGAGCGACGCCGTCGGCAACCATCCGGCGAACTTCCTCCTGGTCAAACACGGGATTGCGATCGTATCGCTTCCACTGACTCGCCCGGTCTTTGGGCTCGCCCAATTCCTGCGCATTGAGGTTCGCCCGCTTCGTGCGAATCGCTTCCAGGTCAAGCTCCATGTCAATCAGAACCTTCTGCGTGATGACGGTGGGCAAGAAGCGATTGAGCGTCTGCTCGGTGCAGCCGTAGGGGTACTCAACCAGGTACGGCAGCGCATCGACCATGGCGCCGGCCAGCGTGGGCGAATAGCGCACTTCGAGCCGCGACTGCTCGGGCCGCCGCTCGGCGGGCACGGTGAACTTCATTTCGGCCCGATCCTTGTCGGGGCGGATGACTCCGCTCTGGGCCTCCATCTTCAACATGCCGTGGATGAGGCTCGGGAACTTCATCTCCATGGCGTCCGACTCCTCGTCCGCTATCGCGAACATGCGAACGACGGCCTCGCCCTCGTCGAGAACCTTCACACGCCAGTCGACCCGTCGCTCGCCGGCAGGCTTGATTTCGACCGTTTGCGTGAGTGCGCCCTTGTCGAGCGGTTCTAGCACGCCGCCGTCGAGTTCCAGCTTTACCTGAACCCGTTTCTTCGCGGTAAGGTAGTTATGCACGTTGGCGGACAGCACGACCTCGTCGTTCTGGACGAAGAAGCGAGGCGATTGTAGGCGAACGATCAGATCCTTTCGCGTGACGACGTCGGCGAAGCCTTCGCCCACGCGGGTGCCGTGCCCCATGCCCCACACCTTGATCCGCCAGGTAGTGAGGTTCTCGGGCATGTCGAGTTCGACCTCGGCCGTTCCGTTCTTGGCGGTCGTGATGGCGCCGACCCAAAGGGCCGTATCCGCGAACTCCGTCCGCACGGCGACCTCGGGCGTGGCGACGGTTTCCGCTCCTCCGCCGGGCCCCGGCGCGGCCATCGCCATTTCGGCCGCGGGCATCGCCTCGGCGTCAGCCATGGCGCCGGTCGGCGAGGCCGCCATGCGGAGTTGCATGCCGTCCGCGGGCGCGGCGCCAAAGGCCATACCGCCCCTTCCACCGCCGCTTCGCATGACCATTGACTTTTCTCTGTTCATCCCCTTGGCTTCTTCGAGCCCGTCCATCTCCTCGGCAACGGTCGCGCCGAAAACGCCAATGTTGTTCATGCTCTTGGCGCCGTCGCGCATGAGGTTGTGGAACCATTGGGCCAAGCTACTTTCGGTGCTGGGATGATGGCTGCGTCGCCACTTCCAGAAGAACTCCTTGATTTCCGGTACATTGCTCCCACCGGAAATGTACTCGACCGACTTGTCGTAAATGGTCACCACGGCGGAGCCGACGAACGGTTCGCCTGTGAAATCGGTCAGCGTGAGCTGCACCTTGGCCTTTTCGCCCGGCTTGTAGGATTCCTTCGACGGTTCAATCGCGACGTTCAGCACCCGCTTCTCCGGCGGAACGGCAATCTCCTTCGTTTCGGTGTAAATGGCGGAATCCGTCAGCGTAACCGCTTCGATGAAGAAGTTGGGCATGTCGCGCTTCACGACGTCAATCTCGTGGACCATGCTCTTGCCGTCCAACCGGAGCACCTTCGGCTGAAGGTATACGCCATTGGTCGGTCGTACGAACAGCAACACGGTGCCGCCTGCCCGATCGGTATTGACCTGCAGCTTCACTTTTTCGCCAGGCGCATAGTCTTGCTTGTCGGGGACGAGTTCAAGATGGTTGAAGCGGAACTGGGCGCTGTCGAAACCCTCGCCGACGATGGTGAAGAGATATCCGCCCTCGATGGCGTGGCCCTTCGAATCCGTCACCTTGTAGGAAAGCCGGTACTGCCCGGCCTGGCTTGCGGTCAACTGGTGGCTGGCGAGGCCGTCGAATCCCGCGTCGAGCCGCCAATCTTGCACGGACGTTTCTTTCGGCTTGCCATCCTCGTAGCCAATGCGGTAGAGCGTGAGTTGGCCCTTTCCTTCCACCGGCTTGCCGTCGATGCGGCGCGCCTGGAAGCTTGCGTGGACCGTGTCACCCATCCGATAGTATCCCCGATCGACCCAGGAATGGACCTTGAACGGCTCGCGGGCCACGAGCACTTCGCCGGTTCCCACAATGGTGCGCCGCGATTGGTCGATGACCTCGGCGGTGATTTCGTAGCGATGGTTCTGGTCGCCGTGGAGGGCCTTGGCCAACGACGTGTCGATGCGGACATTTACCGTGCCGTCCTCGCCGACTTCGACCTCTTGCTCGGCCACAAGCTCCGGCGGCGAGTGGCGTTCTGGCCACCAGAATGGCATTGGGCGAGCACAACCCCAATGTCGCCAGCCGGGATACCAAGTGTAATCGTAGCCGAACCACCAATATCCCGGGCCGTAGAACCAGTCCCAGGGCATGGGCGGGTACCATGGTTGCGTATGCGCGGTGCGAGTCACCTTGTACTTGACCTTGGCCGAGGTGACCGGCGAGCCGAAGTAATACTTCGCATTGATCGTCGCCTCAATCTCCTCGCCCAGCATGACCGGCTCGGTCGGCGCATCGATGGACACCTCAAACTCCGGCTTCTTATATTCCTCCACACGGAACTGCCCGCCGCCGAAATGATGATCTCCCTGTCGTACTGTCATGCCGTACTGGCCCAGCGTAGCGCCCTTCGGCAAATCTAGTTCACCCTCGAACCCGCCGTACTCATCCGCCTTATAAGTCTGTTCCAGCACCTTTTCGTCGCGACCGTTGATAATCTCGACGGTGAACGATTGTCCGGCAAACTGGGAGGCTTCTTCCTGGTCGTATTGGGCGTGGCCCACCCAGAACTTGAAATGAACCTTCTGCTCCGGCCGGTATACGGGCCGATCGGTCATGGGAAAGGCCTTAACTGCCTTGTAGTCGGGGTCGTGAGTACGAGCATACCACACGCCGCTGAAACCAAGGTGGGCAAATCGTCCTTCCTCGGTCCGCGCGGTCACGAGCCATTGGTAATCCGTCGGAGCCTGCCGCTCGTCAATCAGAAGTTGTCCGTCGGCATCGGTATGCTCGGCAAATTGCTTGATCGACACATGATAGTCGCGGGGCGACGGGCGACCCGGCTTGCCACGGTACTCCATGCGCCAGCCGAAGAACTCGACGTTCGCCTTCGCCACCGGTGCCCCGGTTACGGCGTCGGCCACGTAGTGATAGCTCTTGCCTTCCAACGGCTTGCGGACAATGGCCGTGTCGGCAACCCAAAGCACGACGTAGCTTGTATTGCCGCCTTTCATTGTGGCCTCGAGCAGGTAGGCACCGGGTGTTTGCAGCGGCGTGGTAACCGTCACTCGCTTGTCGAAGTGGCCTGGCCGTGGCTTGACAACCATCTTCCACTGCGCTACCTGGTCGCCTCGGTACTTCTCCTCGTCTTGCCGCACGAGCCGATAGCCGATGTTGCCGATGTTGACCTTCTGGCCGTCGATTTGGCCCGGATTGCTTTTGAGATATTCTTTCACGTCCCGAAGAAGTTTGTCCACCTTGATGGCGTGGGCCTTCAGTTCCACGATGTGTCCGTTGCGAAAACGGAACTCGACCGTGGCGCCCTTGCCGGCCGGCTGCGTGGAAACCGGCTCGAACTGGCCCCAGTTGTCAACGATCTGGCTGAGTCGCTCGTGATAGTGCTTCTGGCTTCCCGATGCCGGATACTCCTTGATCAGACGTTGCCACGTCTCGGCCGCCTTCGGATACTGCCGGCGGTTTTCGAAGATTTGGGCAAGCTGTCGGATGGCTGCTTCGCCTTGGCCGGTTTGCGGCTGATCGGCAATCTGTTGATAGATTTTGACAAAGTTGAACTCGTCGGGTAGCTCGAAACGCTTCACGCCGGTTGCAAGCCGGGCAATCGTCTCGTGCTCGCCGAGGGTGTGTAAGGCCCATGTGCCACTGTCGGCCTCCTGGCTGTCGTTGCTCGTACCTCGTCCGAAACGCCAACCGAAGTCGGCCATGGTCTGCACGCCAAACTGGTTGAGCAGGAAGTCGGCAAAGTGGCTGCGCACGCCGTTGGTTTGCCGCGGATTGAACTCGATTGCCTGTTCGAGGCACCAGCGCCACCGCTGGCCGTCCGTTTCAGCCTCTTCAATCGACTTGGGCACATGGTGTAGCACGGGATTGCCATCTTCATCCACCGGCGCGCCGCCGGTCCGGGAGTAGTAATGCCACCCTTCGTCGTAGTCGGGCAATTGGCTCAAGTCGGTTAAATACTGAAGCCGCCACGACTCGTCGAAGCCGCGATTGTTCAGCAGCACGCGGGCCATGGACAGCAGGTAGTTACCCACGGCGGCATGATCCTCGTCTTGCTGGGCCAGGGACCATGCTTGAGTCATCAGTTGCAGTGCGCGCACGCGATCGCGCTCGACCGAGTTGATCGGCTTGCCGCCTTGATCTCCCCGCTTGGAGCCGCGAGAGAAATCGCCTGCCACAATGAAGCCCTGATGGGGCAGGTTCATGTAATGCTCGGCCATTGCCGAAAGCACGGGCCATTGGCCGGCGTGGGCCGCAATGACGGCCTCGTAGAATGCATCAACCTCGTCAGTCCGATTCAGGCGGTGGAGACATTGGGTGGCCTGCCCCACGTCGACGCCCACTTGGCCGAGATCACTCGTGGGATCGGTCGCCAACTTATAGTACACCTGGTAGGCATCGTTGAAATTGCCGTCTTTCATGGTCTTTTGCGCGAGTTGGCGGGAGTGTTGTTCGGCAGCCGAGGGTTCGGCGGCAATGCTCAAAACGCAGTAGCCAATTGCCGAGAAAGCAACGAGACAAGGAAAAAGAAAGCATCGCATGGTCGAATCTCCTGTTTTCTGAACACCGTCGGCATTCCAGCCGGCATGGCATCCGGTTCCATCCGGCCGTTCAGGCGGGTGGAGCCCCAGACTGTCTACTCGGTAACGATAAGCGACGGGAAAGACGGAGCGTTTCCGGCCTGTTCGCAAATTTCGGATACGGCCCCACTTTGGACGCACGCCGGTCAGCGAAAGTTCCCAATCGAGAGGATACCCCGCGTTTCAAGCCGTCGCTAGTACCCTCGGATGGTGTTCGACGGCAATACATCACGGCGACTTGCCCGAATCCCTTGCAGCCGAGCCGGATGTCAAGAATAATGGAACTGGTCGGCCCCTTGCCGGCAGTCCTCCCGCTGCCGACAATTCCCCCGGGGGCGTTTTCTACTTTCCGAGGAATGCCGTGACCGAACCTTTTGATCCGTACCGTCAATGGCTTGGCATCGAAGAGTCAAAGCGTCCGCTGGACCATTACCAGCTGCTTGGCTTGGCGCCATTTGAAAGCGACTCGCGGCAAATTGCCCATGCTGCCGATGTTGCTCTGGCAAAGGTCCGGAAAATCCGCCCCGGAGAGCATATTGCCGATTGGGGACGCCTGCTCGACCATATCGGCACAGCGAAGGTGTGCTTGCTGGATCCAGGTAGCAAAACCGCTTACGATGCCTCGCTGCGGGGTGGCGGTGCCCCGGCAACTGCCCCGGCAACCAACTCACCAGCATCCGAAGCGGCTCCGCATGTTGCACTCCCGCCTTCCATGGAAAGCGCGCAACCAAGTGGGGGGCTCTTGCAGCCATCGCCAGCCAGCCACAGTCTACCTCCGACCGGAATTCCCACAGCCGGATTGCCACAGACCGGGTTACCGCAAGCTGGATTGCCCCAGACCAGAGCGACACAGCCTGGATTGCCTACAGCCGGATTGCCGCCAACGGGAACGTCGGCGGCAGGGAGTACTGGGGGGTTGGGGACGACTTTTCCCGGAAGTGCTCCGGCTTCGCCTCAGACGCCGTCTCCTTCGCCGGTCTTCCGTGGATCGGTTTCCGTTAGTGGTAGCAGCGACGTCGCGAGGCCACAGTCCGAGTCGCCCTGGTCGTCCAATCCAGTCCCGATGTCGCCTGGGGGAGGATCTCAGGCACAACCGAGGCAAGAGGGTAGTCGGCCATTGCCGGTGGCAACGGCCGTTCCTGTGCCCCTGCCAAACGCTGGGCAAGGCGGTAGTACAGTCAATTCGGCTTTTCCGTCTCCCGACACGTCTCCTGGAGCGTTCCCTCAGGGGCCGACGCCTGGCGCATTCTCAGACCCCAGTATGAGGTCGCGGGAGGTCACGTCGCGGAAGCGGTCGCCTCAGCAGCAGGTAACGACGATTGCCACCGTCGTTCTATCGTGTATCGTGGTGATCCTGGTTGTCCTGCTGCTCACTCAGCGCGATCG
>CAZASB010000086.1:0-4458 GCA_964487655.1 uncultured Planctomycetaceae bacterium | reverse complement strand
CCGACAACCCCAAGCACCCCGCCGGGTGTGTCGGCCCAAGGCGCGACCCTCGAATTGGCCCTGAGCAATGTGCGGTTCTCCATGTCGGAGCGAGACCTGGCCGGTGCGAGTGCGCACCTCGATCTGGCGAGGAAGATTGCGACAACCGATGAGCAGAAGCACGCCGTGGAACGCATGACTGCGGTTCTGGAACCCCTGACCGAGTTCTGGAAGGGGATGCACAAGGCTGCCGAGGCAATCCAGTCTGGAACGGAATTGGCCGTCAAGGACACCGTGGTGATTGTCGTGGAGTCCGGCCCGGACTTGCTGAAATTTCGAGCCGAGGGTCGTGACCTGGACTACCGAGTGGAGGATCTGCCCGGCGCCCTGGTTCTGGCCGTGGCCGAGTCGTGGTTCGAAAAGTCCGCCTCCTCGAAACTCTTGATCGGGACATTCCTGTGTTTCGACGGGAAGGGGCGAGAAGACATGGGCAGGAAGATGCTTGGAGACGCCGCGGCTGCCGGACTGGATGTCAAGCCTTTCCTTGAGGAATTGAAGGCCGGTGGAAGTGGGGTTGACGTCGGTCAAACGCGTACCGGGACGGAAGCGGGGTCGGAAACCAAAACGAGCGGTCCTTCCAGACCGGCCCTGCAAATCGATGAAGATACACTTCGGCAGGCCCGAGAGTCCGTTCAAAAGACCTTTGCCGCAAGTTTCCGAGCGGCAACGACGCCGCCTGCAAAAGGGGAACTCGCCACGAAACTTATCGCCCAGGCTGGCCAGGCCGGCGAAACGCCCGACGTGCAGGTGGTGATGCTTCAGGAGGCCCAGCGTCTGGCGGTCGAATCGGGCAAGGTCGATTTGGCCCTGGAGGCGGTCGATTCGTTGGTCCAACTGGGAGTTGCCAGTCCGCTGCCGCTGAAAACGAACGTCCTTGAGCAGTTGGCAAAGACCGCGCGAGGCGCCAATCTGAATCGGCAGATTGCCCAGGCAGCGCTCGAATTGGTTCCCAAGGCCACCGAGGCTCGGAACGGGGCCGATGCCGCCCGATTGGCCGAAGTGGCACTGGCCGCTGCCCGCAGTTCAAATAACGCCGGTCTCATGCGGCAGGCAGCCGCCGTGAAACAGCAAATCGAGGCGATGCCAAAGAAATAATGGGAGCGGCAAGAATTGCGCTCGGCTGTCGCGCATCTCTAGGCGGGGAGTATTTGACGGACCGAAGGCAACCGACTACAATGAAATGATAGGTGGTTAACGGGCCGCATGCCGTGATCGCGATCTAGTCTAGTGGGGGTTCCTCCAGTCTACGAGGCCTCGGAATACTACCGACCGAAGCGAACGATTTGTCGCAGAACGGGAGCGGTGTTTTCGCATCTGTCTACGGCTGGGCCTAGGCTCGAGCAAAACGTTATGTCTGAATCTTCGTCTACCAGTCGGCCCATTTCATCGCACTCCTTTCCAGGTGTCCCGGGAAGCTCGTCCGGCGCCGCGCCCCTGATTGGGGGAAATCGCTCTGTGCGCGACGACGAACCGACGGTCATTTCCAGCGAGCCGCCGCTGATTGCCCCTTATGCGGCGGAAACGGGTCCCCCGGTTGAGCCTGGTGGTTTACTGCCAGGCGATCGGCTGGAGCACTTTGAGCTGCTAGAGTACGTCGGCGGGGGTGGTATGGGGCGCGTGTTCCGAGCGCGCGATACGCGACTGAATCGCATTGTTGCCTTGAAGGTGCTCGCGCCGACCCAGGCCGGTGATGACGATGCCCTAGCCCGATTTCAAAACGAGGCGCAATCTGCCGCCCGGCTCGACCATGAGAATATCGCCCGCGTCTTCCATGTGGGCGAGGACCGTGCCCTGCACTATATCGTCTTCGAGTATATCGAAGGCGTAAATTTGCGGGTGCTGGTTCACGAGAATGGACCGCTTCCGGTGGCCGATGCCATCAACTACACGTTGCAAGTTGCGGAGGCCCTGGCGCACACCGCTGGTCGCGACGTGGTTCACCGCGATATCAAGCCGTCTAATGTGCTTGTGATGCCGTCGGGGCGAGCGAAGCTGATTGATATGGGACTGGCGCGGCTCCACAAAGTCGATACGGTCGCCGCCGATCTGACGGCCAGTGGTGTTACCCTGGGCACGTTCGACTACATTTCGCCAGAGCAGGCGCGCGATCCCCGGAACGCCGACGTGCGAAGCGACATCTACTCGCTTGGCTGCACGTTTTTTTTCATGCTTGCGGGCAGGCCTCCGTTTCCGGAGGGGACCGTGCTGCAGAAGTTGCTTCAGCACCAAGGCGATGAACCACCGGACGTGCGGCAGTTCCGGCCCGACACACCGGACGGACTGCTTGCCGTCTTGCGACGCATGATGGCAAAGGATCCTCGTGATCGTTACGCCACCGCCTCCGAGTTGCTCGACGATCTTTCTTCACTGGCCAAACAACTCGGCTTGCGTCCGCTGAGTGGTAGCAGCCGGGTTTGGGAACTGCCGTCGCCGCCTCGTGTTCCACGTTGGGCGTATCATTTGCCATGGCTTGCCCCAACGGTGGCCTTGCTGTGCGTAGTCGCGGCGCTCCATGTATTTGGTGGCAATGACGCACCTCCACCACCCATTTTAGGGGGCCCGGAGGTGCTGGTCGATCTGCCGGACCCCGCTGAGTTCATGTCTGCATCGAATTTCGACGACGTTGCGCTGCCAGTCGGAGAATCGTCGCAAAACGGCATTAATTCCACGGTGCCACGGCAGGTTGCGCCCTTAATGCCGGAACAGGGTGATATCCAAGGTGCAGTTGATGCCACCAAGCTCAGCCCCGCAGCTCCGGACGTGGCGTCAGATCAACCGATTGCAGGTGATTCTACGTCTTCGGTAGCAGATTCGGCCACGGCGCACCCGCTGTCATCCGGCCCGGTGCGTTTGGGTCGCGGTGGGGGCGGTTTAGCCTCGGAACCAGCCTCGGGGAGTCTTTCGCTGAGCCAGTCGTCCAGGACGGGCATACGTCTTCCCGTGGAACGGGCGGAAAGTGGCCGAGTTGTACTGGGGCCCCAGGAATCGGTCCCGCCTCCGGCTATCCAATTGGGAGTCGAGCAGCCGGCTGGAGTGCTGATCGTCAACAGCGGTGGTAAGGGTGAGGCCGGCTTCCCGTCTCTTACCGCTGCCCTCGCGGTCGCCGAGACCGGTAACGTCATTGAGCTTCGGTACAACGGCCCGCGTGAACAAACGCCGCTGAGACTGTCAGGGCGACGCCTGACCATCCGCGGAGGTGAGGAGTTCCACCCAGCAATCCTGTTCCAACCGGGCGGAAACGATCCGGTCGAGCAGCCGCAAAGCATGGTCTCACTCGCGTCTGGCGAGTTGCGGTTGGTAAACATTGCGGTCACATTTGATGTTTCGCGGAAGATTCCGGCCGAGAAGTGGTCGTTACTTGAAGTGTCGGGCGGAGCGAAGGTCAGCCTACAAGGTTCGACCCTATCAATTCACAACGCATTGGACGACGGAACCGCCTATCACCCCAACGTCGCCTTTTTCCGGACCCGGCCCGCGGCCGGCACCGACCGAGTTACCGCCGGTCTGGCCGACATGCCGACGCCGCCGGTAACCATCGAATTGGTCGACTGCTGCGTGCGTGGGCAGGCGGCACTGCTTCGGTCGGAGGCGTTTCAACCAGTCGCTCTCGACTGGGAAAACGGATTTTTCGCCACAAGCGAGCAACTTGTCTCGCTGGCCGCGGGGGCTCATGTTCCCGCCGAGAGTGACGTCGTCCAACTCAACCTGCGACATCTAACGGCCCTGCTTGGCGGCGGGCTGTTGACCACGAGCGATCGGCAGCCGGCCACTCGACAGATGCCGGCCGCCATCCATCTGAGCAACAGCATCCTCGTCGGTGTTTCCGGGGTGCCGCTTCTGGACCAGTACGGCGAAGCGGGCGAGGATCCTCGCACGAGGATACGTTTTCAGGGCGCTCGGAATTTCTATGAAGGATTCGACCTCTTCTGGCGGATTCAGGGTAGCGGCGATGCCCGTCCGCCCGTGCTTCTCAACTTTGACGCATGGCAGTCACATTGGGGTTCCGAAGACGAGAATCTCCCGAGCCTCAACCGCGTGCGGTGGTTGCAGGTTCCGCAGCCGCGGTTGCCGGCGCATCGGGTTCGTGTTGCCGATGTCGAAACGGATCCCGACGCAACAGACAATCCGGTCCGAGGCACCGCCAACAATGGCCGTGATGCCGGCTGCGATCCTACCCGCCTGCCCGAGTTTCCTGCCTCCTAGTGCCGTAAACCGCAATTGAGGGTACACCAGACGACTTCCAGAACCTGCTGGACCGTAACGCCGTCGATGCCCGGCCCGCCCTTGTTTTCAAGGACAAGATACCAGGCCGATCTCAACACGTCGAATCGAAATATCCGATCGTACAAGACGTAGAATCGGAAGTTCGGTTCCCGCTTGGCTTTTTCACCCAGTTTCTGTCTCAGGCGGGAGACTTTC
>CAZASB010000085.1:5853-15765 GCA_964487655.1 uncultured Planctomycetaceae bacterium | reverse complement strand
TATTGGTGCGTAAGCCGTTTTATCACAAGGACTTACGGGGCGGAAGAAATTTCCGTGGGGAGACCACTTTTCGCTGGGCTTCCCGCGCGTGCGGCGCCCCGCCGTGGGCTTTCCGCATAACCACCGTCGCGCAAGTGGCCCGGTTCTCTGCCTTGCCAACGGACGGCCGATGTGATAGATTCGATTACCTATACATATGTCCCGTACAGGTGTCAGTGGCAGGGACGCGGCCAGGGGGTGAGGTGCATCGTGCGTGTGGAAAAAGAGAAAGCTGCCACCCAAAAAGCAGGTGTCAGGTGACAGTAATCAGTTGTCAGTGACGCGCTCGCGCGGAGGGCTGATCGCGCGACCTTGTTCCGGCCTACGTGAATAATCCGGCTCGGCCCTGCCGGGAGTCCTCGATCACTCGGAGTCCGTCAGCTTGACACGTGCATACCGCCGAGCTAGACTGCGAACGTGCTCGGGGCTTGCCTGCGGTCCCGTTTGGCCCTAGCGCATTGGGAACGAATTTAGCCTTAACGGAGAAATACCATGATGCGCGCCGTGCTTGGATGTCTCGTGTTGTCGTTTACGTCAACTCTGGCGTGGGGTGGTGAAACGTGGCCGGAGTTTCGGGGGCCCACGGGCGACGGCCACTCGGACTGCCGTGGGCTGCCGGTTACGTGGAGTGCGACGGAGAACGTGGCATGGAAGACGGCCATTCCGGGCCGTGGCTGGTCTTCGCCCGTGATTTGGCATGGGCAGATCTGGCTGACCACCGCAACGCCCGACGGCAAGGAGATGTTTGCCGTGTGTGTCGATCGCGAGTCCGGCAAGATCGTTCGCAACGTCAAGGTTTTCGACACGCCAAACCCGCAACCCATTTCCGTTGTGAACAGCTACGCGTCGCCTACGTCAGTGGTGGAAGAAGGCCGTGTGTACCACCACTACGGCACCTACGGCACCGTCTGTATGGACACGTCCACCGGCCAGATCCCATGGACCCGCCGCGACCTGAACTGCGACCATCACGAAGGCCCGGGCTCGTCGCCCATCCTGTTCGGGAACCTGCTGATCGTCAACGTCGATGGCCGCGACGTCCAATACGTTATCGCTCTGGACAAGCTCACTGGCGAGACGGTCTGGAAGACCAATCGCTCGGTGGACTACAGTCCTTACCTTAGCCCCCACCGCAAAGCTTTCAGCACGCCGCAGGTGATTCAATCGGACGGGCGGGCGCAACTGATCAGTCCCGGGCCGAAGGCGATGATGAGTTACGATCCGCGCACGGGCGAGGAACTGTGGAAGGTGCGTTATCACGGCTGGTCGATGGTGGCCCGGCCGCTGTTTGGCCACGGCCTTGTGTTCATGGTCAACGATTATGATCGGCCGGAGTTGTGGGCCGTGCGTCCGGACGGTCAAGGCGACGTGACCGACAGCCACGTGGCGTGGGCCATCCGGCGCGGCATGCCCAGCCAGCCGTCGTTTCTGCTGATTGGCGACCTGCTTTACCTGGTCAATAACGGCGGCATCGCCTACGCGATCGATGCGAAGACGGGCGACGAGGTGTGGCGGTCGCGCCTCGACGGCAACTTCTCCGCGTCGCCGCTCTATGCGGACGATCGGATCTACTTCTTCGCTCGCGATTCGGTGGCCACGGTCATTGAGCCGGGGCGCGAGTTCACCAGGCTGGCCGTCAACCATCTTGATGGTGAGCAACTCATGGCGTCGCCCGCCGCAGCCGGCAACTCACTGTTCGTCAGGAGCGAAGGCCATCTGTACCGCATCGAGTCCAAGAGTCGCGCAACGGATCAGACCAAGTGACCAGAAGGAGCAATTCATGCAGTTTTCCAATCCTTACGTAACATACGGTCTCACCCGACGATCCTTGGCGATCTCGTTGGCCCTTGCTGCCTCGTCAGTACTGGTGGCTGTCGTACCGCAGGCGAAGGCCGAAGAAGGGCAACGCCGGCAGATTACCTTTGTCAGTTCGTCCGACGCCACGGAGCAACTGGCATGGATGATCCTGCCGGAGAAATTCGATGCTGCAGGTCCGCCGGTACCCTTGCTTGTGGGGTTGCATTCGTGGAGTGGCGGAATGGAACAGCGGTATCGTGGACTGGAGAGTGCAGCCCAGGAACGAGGCTGGATCTACCTGTTCCCCCATTTTCGCGGTCGAAACGATCGCCTCGAAGCCTGCGGCTCGCTTCTGGCCCAGCAGGATATCCTCGACGCCGTGGCATGGACCCGCAAACACTACTCGGTGGATTCACGACGAATCTACCTGACCGGAGCCTCTGGTGGCGGACACATGGCCATGCTAATGGCCGGCCGGCACCCGCGGCTCTGGGCCGGCGTAAGCGCCTGGGTAGGCATCAGCGATCTGGAAGCCTGGCACGTCAAGCACGCCAAGAGCCACTATGGCGCGATGCTTTGGGCATGCTGTGGCGGCGCTCCAGGCGACAGCCCGGAAGTCGACGCGCAATACCGTGACCGATCTCCCAAAACCTGGATGGCTGGCGTGGTCGATGTGCCACTGGACCTGGGTGCCGGTATTCACGACGGTCACACCGGGTCGGTACCTATCTGCCAGACGCTCGAAGCGTTCAACATCGTGGCCCGGACGCAAGGACTGCCGAAAGTCACCCCGGCGGAAATGGAACAGCTCAGCCGCCCCGAAGGCCGATTGAAGGAGCCGCTTCCTTCCGACCTAAAGCCCGACGAGGACTTCTCTCGAACGATCTACCTGCGGCGCACCGCGGGCAAGGCCCGAGTGACTATTTTCGAGGGCGGCCATGAGCGGCTCGAAGCGGCAGCCATTGCTTGGCTCGGCCGCCAAGTCAAGCCGGCCGAGTAGTCCGGATTACTCATGTAGCCCGGATTGCTCACGGCCGGAACAAGCAAAGCGCAATTTCCCCAGCTCGGCGTGAACGCTCAGCCCAAGTTATCCACAACAAACGCGGCGATCTTGTTCGGAAACTACTCGAGTTATTTTGACGCGCCGTCTAATTGCTGCCGCTTGTCCGGCAGGTCCGACGCATCGTCATTTCGGGAACAATGACGCCCACAAAGACCGCAATGGTAACCAACCAAACGAGCGCGCCCATATTGTCTCGGGGAACGACGTAACCGATGTGTGCTGCCGGAACGAAGTAGCCCGTGACGATGGGATAGACCATGCCGGCAAAGAGGCCGGCAATGATGCCACCCAGAAGACGAGTCCACGTGCCGCGAGCGAATCCGGTCAGGCTTCCGAGCGTCAGGCCAATGCCTCCACCGAGCACGGCCAACATGGCGGTCTGCACCGCGACGGTTCTTTGCAGATCGGTCGCCCCCTCGAACGGAATCAGCAGCAAGTAATAGACGGAGTGCCCGACCCAACCAGCGGCCATGCCAAACAGGGTGCCGGCCAACGCGCAACCGATGGTGCCTACAAGAGCCATTCTCCACGAGCGCTGTGCCCACGCCTCCCCGGCTGCCATGGCTCCGGTCACGAGTGCGCCGATACAACCGAGAACGAGTAACGAATTGAGGAGTCCTACCTTGATCTCGGCCGCGCGTATTTCGGCGGCCTGCCGACTGTTCGGCATTTCGATGTTGGCCAATTCCGGGGGAATTACAAAGACCGGGTAATAGGTTCGAAACAATCCCCAGGCCGCAAGGCCCCCGATCAAGGCAAATGTCACCCCAACAAGCCAGCCGCCCGCCAGATGGCCGCTGTCGGGATGGGCTGGCGGCGTCACTGTCGGCGAGACATCGTGATTCATATCGGAAACCGGTTGATCACATGACATTGTCTATCCTTCGACTACACAGCTCTTGCTAAACGGCACATTATGATCTCTCAGCGCAGGCTTGTGCGCCGATGGGAACTGGGCGACCGGCCGCGGCTTCTGGACCGCCCAGAGCCCCAACCGCAAACGTACCCCAACGATGGCAACTTGTGGATCAGTGTAGCGAAGGGATCCCGTATTGTCGATAGCCTCGGAATGTCGAGCTGAGGGTCCGACAAAAATTTTCGGTAACCGTTCACAGGGGGACTGTCCCAATTTTCGCGGCACAAAGGGCGTTCTTTCCCAATGATCCACCGTTTCCGCCGCGAAAATGGGACTGTCCCCTTCGCATGCAGCGGTGAAAACTGCCTGCGCCGCCCCGTGAACGGTTACGATTTTCGACGCGTCCGTTTGGCCGTCACAACAGATGCCGGCTGGGCCAGTCGTCCGCCGGCTACGTGGACCGCCGGCGCAATGCCGTTGTGCCCGCCGCGGCCGCAATGGCAACCAACGGCATCACCGGGGCACGCATGCGAAGATTCGACCAATAAAACGCGTGAACCGCCATCAGGCTTAAAGCCAGCAGCAGGCTCCACGAAAGAACGCTTCGCGACGAGTGATGCCGTCGAAAGAACACACGGCAGATCCCGATTACTGCCAGCGTCCACTCGACGATGTACCACGCGGCCACGCTATAACGCGCAGCGCGACGCGACAAACTCTCGTCGGGCGATAGACGGAAGGGCAGCGGGGACCAGAAGTGGCCGGCGCGAACGAGGCAGGACCAAGCGAACACGCTTGGCTGTTGGCGGATCGATGCCAAGGCATGGCGGTAGGCGAGTGCGTCGGCCTGCAACTCGGCTTTCGGCGAGCGGAACACGAGTTGAGCCGGAAGGGCGTCTGGCTCAATCAGATGCTCGGCCAGCAGTTTCCCCCGCCACCAAGCGTGGAACGGCTCGGCGCGCCATGCCTCGAACCACGGTCCGTGGAGTAGATGATCGTAGAAGAACGGATTGTTGCCTAATAAAAGCGTATAGCCGCCGTGCGTGGTGGCGGCCTTCGGACGGCCGATGGCAATCTGGTTGCGAATCATCCACGGGCCGACGAAGATCATCACGCCTGCGACCACGCCGACAAATGTCCGCCACGCGCCGCGCCAACGTCTTCCATCGCCCTCCTCTCCACTTCTCTTTTTCCTCCTTTCCCCTTTCTCCTCTTTACCACCGCGGCCCATGACGCCAATCCATGGCAGAACGACCGCTGACAGGGCAGCGAACGCTAGCAGCCCCGGCCGACATATCGCCACGGCACCCAATGCAATGCCGGCCAACGCGGCACGGCCCAGAGTGGGCCGGCGCGAACAGTGATCCAAAAGGAATATCCCCAGCACCACCAGCAATGCCGCCAGCGTCTCGCTCATCACCAGGGCCGATTGCGCCAGCAAGATGGGGTCGAAGGCCACGAGTCCCGCGGCCAAGGCGGCCGGTACATGGCGCATCCCGGCCCGCCGTGCCAGCACAAACGTCAGCGTTACCGTTGCGAGCCCAAGCACAACGTGCAGTGCATCAATGGCAAATCGCATGTGTCTACCTAGTGCCGCGCACGGAACGAGCAGCAGGGGATAGGCTGGAGGCCGGTACGCGGTGGGAATCTGGCCATGCCCAAACACTCCGTGCTCCAGCATGTTTTCAGCGATGCCACGGTAGCCGTCCGGATCGGCGGAGAGCGCGTCGGGCGTTACAAACAACGCGCCGATACGAACGAGCGCCGCAACGATCAGAAGAAGCCAAAGGGTGCGCGATTGCATCACTGCTGAAGCGAATAGAGGATTATGTTCAGGCCGATGCGGGCCGCGTCGTCACGCACATAGCCACGGCATTCGAGCGAATCGCGCAGTTCCAACGCGCAACTGATGTCGTAAGGCGAGAAGACCACGCCCCAACGGTCGCCGAACCGAACCCCCTGTAATTCCGGCGGTGTCTTGCGCAGTATGGCCTCCAGGGGCCCGCGGTCGTCGCGCGCTTGCGGGTCGCGGCGGGTGACCTCCCCCAGGTCGAAGCCGCCGTAGGCGGTGGTCAGCATGGAGTCCGAGACCGGAATCGGTTCGAGCGGTTTATCCGGGAAGATCAGCGCCATTTCGCGGCGGAACGACTCGGTGAATGCCTGGTTGCCGCAAATCGAGTCGGCCATCATCATGCCGCCCCGTTCGAGGTATGTTTTCAGTTGCTGCCGCTCCTGTTCCGTCAGCCGGAATGTATGCCGACCGTGCATGAATACCAAATGGTAGTCGAACAGTGCTTTGTCGGTGATTCGCAGCAGGATCTGCTCCGCGCCGGCACGTAGGCCAAGCTTCTCGGAGGCGGTGTTCATCAGGTTGATCAGTGCCCGAGGCGCGGCATTGCATCCGCCAGGATGCTCGAGCTTGGCTACGACAATGCGCCCGCGTTTTATCACTTCATCCGGTCTAGCTTCGTTCTCTTCGGAACGTGCCGGGTCTTTATACTTCAACTCGCGATTGGTGGCGTACGCCAGCATATTCACGCCCAAGGCCAATGCGTCGTCAATTTGCTGCCGTACAACGGTTGAGTATTGCGTGCCACGGCCGGACCGGGAAAGCTCCCAGAGGCAGGTTAGCGGCGGACGCGGGTCTTCGGGCGGATCGCGCGGGGCGAACACGACGCTGGTGCGGCAGCCGAAGTCGATGCCCTCCAATCGCCTCGGAACGCGAACCTTCTCTTCAGCGTGCCAAATCGGATGGCCCGGGTCCAGCAGGTGCAGCCGATACTCCGGCTCGGGAAAGACCCGCTCCATCAACTCGCGGAACCCCTGGTCAAAGCCGGAGCCGCAGGCACCCTCGGCGATCAGGAACCCGCCGCGGTCGAGGTAGTCGCGCAGCTTGCTCGCGAGTTGCCTACACGCGTCTTCGTCCTCCGGCAGCGGCGAGTTGCCGCCGGACAGCAAGGCCACGGGCGTTTCGAGCAGGTCGTCGACCGTGGCGCCGGCAAGGTCGATGGTTTGCCAGGTGAGGTTGCGTCGCCACCGAGCCTCAACGTATTGAGTGAGGTTGTTCACATCGCCGCGATACTGGTTCCAGTCGCCCTCGGACGAGTGCTTCAGCTTCGCCATAAGGATAGGCAGCCGCCCCTTGCTCAAGAACAACAGCGCGAGGCTCGTGGCGATGTGCGGATCGTGCTCGGCCGGCGGCTGGCCTCGCCAGAAGTCCTGCAGCACGCCCCGGTCGCCCACGAGCGACGCGGCGCCTTCGCGATACCAGTCGTATGCTTCCTTGGTCCGCGCGTTGTGGAAGAACCGCCGAGCCGTAAGCCGGCCCACGCGTTCGACGCCGTAGAGGTAGTAGAAACGCCAAATGGTCTTGCCCGGGTTGTGCGTAACCGCGAAATTGCGGCCCATCCAGTCGATGGCGCGTTCGATGGCGGAATCGTCGCGGCCACGCTGGCCACAACAGAGGATCCGGTCGCCGTCGACCATCGCGTCGGCCTCGAATACCTTGTCCGATACAATCACCAGCGCGCCTATTCCGGCCGCCGTCATACTGCCATAGCCTTGGTGGCCCGGCTTGTAGCCCCAGGAGCCGTCTTCGTTCTGCGTGTTCTCCCAGTGTTCCTTGGCCAGCATCCAGGTACGGCGGTTGACCGCAATTCCGACGCGTTCGGCCTCGTGCAAGGCCAGCAGTGCAAACTGGCTGTTCGAGTTGTCGCCTTCCGTCGCGCCGGTCGTATATCCCCACGTTCCGCGGAAACCCTCGGTGGTTACCTGAATGGCTTCAAGGAACCGAACGTTCTGCTCGATGCGCAGGCGGTCCTTTTCCGGCTCGGCCAGGCAGAAGACCATCGTTTGCAGCGCCACGGTGTAAGTGTCCTTCAGCCGGCGCACGCGCAGCCAGGCCAAGGCGCGTTGGATGCCGGGATCGTCAGTCGGCACGCCTGCACTGAGCAAGGCCAGCGTGCAAAGAGAAGTCACCCCCCCCTCCTTGCCGGGCCAGTCGGGCCATCGGCCGTCGGCAAGTTGCTCCCTCTTCAGGTATGCAATGCTCTGGTCAATGGCTTGCCGCACCTGCTCGGCCGTAATGTCGGCCCGCGCAACCGGCGCAACCGATACGGTCGATACGGCACAAACGATCACGGCGGCCACGAACCGCTTCATGATGAGCCTCTGTATGATGTCCTTGCAGCGAGTCTCCATAAGCATCTTAGAATTAAGCAGCTAGGTCGGCAAGTCGCGGCGTCGGCGCCCTGGGCCGTTTCGCCGATTGGCCGTAGAATGAAAGCTTACCACGGCGGACATGTTCCGTCCCGCGCGCCCCCCCAATGTATGTTGAGGAGTCCACTTTTGGCCACCAAACCCCGTAGTCTTGGTGATGTATTGCAGGAGTTCAGCCAGCACAGGCGGCTCATGCAGGAGGAATTGCAGAAGGTCATCGTGGGCCAGACCGACGTGATCGAGCAGATTTTCGCGGCAATCTTTACACGGGGGCACTGTCTGCTGGTTGGCGTGCCCGGGCTGGCCAAGACACTCATGGTCAGCACGCTTGCCCGAATTCTTGACGTGCGGTTCAAACGAATCCAGTTTACGCCCGACCTGATGCCATCGGACATTACGGGCACCAACATTCTGGAGGAAGACGAACACCGGCGGCGCAACTTCCGGTTTGTTGAAGGGCCCATCTTCACCAATATCCTGTTGGCCGACGAAATCAACCGCACCCCGCCAAAGACCCAGGCCGCCCTGCTACAAGCCATGCAGGAGCGCGAGGTGACCGTGGGCCAGAACACGTACACGCTGCCCGAGCCGTTCTTCACCATTGCCACGCAGAACCCAATTGAACAGGAGGGAACCTACCCACTGCCCGAGGCCCAGCTCGACCGGTTCATGTTCAATATCAAGGTTGACTATCCGACCGCGGAGGAAGAGGAACGCATCCTTTCGGTGACAACGCGACAGGAAACGGTTGACATACGCCACGTGCTTTCCAGCAAGGCGATTGTGAACCTTCAAAAACTGGTTGGTTCGGTAGCCGTGAGCCAGTACATCGTTCAGTATGTTGCTCGCCTGGTGCGTGCCAGTCGGCCGAAGGACCCTTCGGCGCCGAAATACGTGAAGGAACTGGTCGATTGGGGCGCAGGGCCGCGTGCCGGGCAGTTTCTCATCCACGGCGGGAAGGCGCTGGCGGCCATGGATGGGCGGTTCTCCGTGGCCGTCGATGACGTGCAAAAAATCGCCGTGCCTGTCCTGCGCCACCGCATCAGCACCAACTTCCAAGCGCAGGCCGAGGGGCTTGCTTCGGAGGACATCATTGAGCGACTGCTGCGGGAAACCCCCACGCCGGAGATTCCCAAGTATGAGAAGAAGGGCGGGTGAGCAGTAAGAGAGCGGAAAGGAGGGAAGGAGGAGGAAGCGAAGAGGGGATGGAGAGTTGAATGTGTGGGGGAGTGATTCCGGGAGAGGAAAAAGGGGAAAGGGGGAAAAGGGGAAGGGAGAAGAGATGGAAATGGTGAAATACGCTGGTGTGATCGAGGTGAACAATCGGGAGAGGAAAAAGGGGAAGAAAGGGAGAGGAACTAGCACGGGAGAATGTTAAGCGAATGGGTGGCGTCTCCCGAAAGGGAGAGGGGAAGAAGGGAAAGGAAAGATGGCTGATATGAAAACTCTGGATGCGTTGATTTACAAGGTAATTGGATGCTGTATTGAAGTGCATAAGGAACTGGGGCCGGGATTCATCGAATCGGTCTACCACAGGGCAATGGAAGTTGAATTAGCACACAAGGAAATACCATTCGAGACACAGAAGAGGATCGAATTGTACTATCGTGGATGTCGGGTCGGCAGACATAGGCTTGATTTGGTTATTGCCGATCAGCTTGTAGTGGAGCTGAAAGCC
Organism: uncultured Planctomycetaceae bacterium; assembly: GCA_964487655.1. Classification (GTDB taxonomy): domain Bacteria; phylum Planctomycetota; class Planctomycetia; order Pirellulales; family Thermoguttaceae; genus PWXP01. The sequence continues at coordinate 6,114 of CAZASB010000085.1, read as the reverse complement.
GTTGAAGAACTGGCCAAGAAGCACTACGCCCAGGTGAGATCGTACCTGAAAGCAGCGAAGAAAGAGGTTGGACTATTGGTCAACTTCGGTGAATACAAACTCGATCCCCGCCGGGTGGAGCTGAAGCTAGATAGACAACCTGAGTCAGATTGAGGAAAAGATGGCTGAGGAAAGATGGGAAGGAAGAACGAAAGATCAATTGGATGGAGGACGGAATGAATGGAACGGACTTTACAGAGAGGAAAAAGGGGAAAGGGGGAA
>CAZASB010000085.1:3850-5753 GCA_964487655.1 uncultured Planctomycetaceae bacterium | reverse complement strand
GAGGACGGAATGAATGGAACGGACTTTACAGAGAGGAAAAAGGGGAAAGGGGGAAGGAAGGAAGAACGAAAGATCAATTGGATGGAGGACGGAATGAATGGAACGGACTTTACAGAGAGGAAAAAGGGGAAAGGGGGAAAAGGGAAAGGGGGAAAACATGTACAAGGCACAGCTATCGCACGTCATCTCGTCGTTGAAGAACCATGTTTCATTCTTTTGTGTTTCTATCTCATTCATCTTCCTTCCCCTTTTCCCCCTTTCCCCTTTTCCCTCTCCCCACTGTTCACCTCGATCCCATCACCTTGTTTCCACCATCTTCATTCTTTCTTCCTTTCCCTTTTCCCCCTTTCCCCTTTTCCCTCTCCCCTGTTGTCACCGCGTAATGCCATTCCCCAAACGCCAATTCCTCTCTCCCTCTTACCGCCATGTCAACCGCTGAACGCTATCTGAAGCCCGAAGTCGTCAACCAGATCAAACGGCTCGACCTGCGCGCGCAGTTTATCGTGAAGGGGTTCCTCCAAGGCTTGCACGCCAGTCCGTTGCACGGTTTTTCCGTCGAGTTCAGCGAGCACCGCCGCTATACGCACGGCGACGACCCCAAGGATATCGACTGGCTGGTCTACGCAAAGACCGACAAGTATTACGTCAAGAAGTTTGAAGCTGAAACGAACATTACCGGCTACCTGGTGATGGACCTAAGCCGATCGATGGGCTACACGTACCGTCAGGAGCTTACGAAGTTCGACTACGCCATTTGCCTCGCCGCGGCCCTGGCCTACCTGATGATCCACCAGCAAGACCCGGTGGGTCTGCTCACGTTCGACCAAAAGCTTCGCAACAGCTTGGCGCCGAAGTCGCGCCGCTCGCACCTGGGCGACTTGCTCTCGCTGCTGGCAAAGCTGAAGCCGGAAGGCCAGACCGATATCGCTGCCAGCCTGACTCAAGTGGCGGTCATGCTGAAGCATGCCAGCCTCGTCATGATATTCAGCGACTTGCTGGCCGAGCCCGACGCCGTGCTCCAGTCGCTGCATCGGCTTCGGCACGGCGGGCACGACGTAATCCTATTTCACATTCTCGACGAGGCCGAAGTCCGCTTTCCGTTCAGTGGCATGGTCGAACTCGAAGATCCCGAAGACCATCGACTGCTGGCCATCGATGCCGACGGCTTTCGCCGCGATTACCTGGTGGAAGTCGACGCGTTCCGGGAGCGTTATCGCCGTGAATGCGTGCAGGCAAGAATTGACTACGTTGCGTTGGATACCAGCATGCAGTTCGACCGCGCGCTGATGGGGTACTTGGTCAACCGAAGCGCCCGGGGATAGACTGAGAGCATGACCTTTGTAACCCCTGCACTACTCGCCGGAATCCTCCTTGTTGGCGTGCCGATTGCACTGCACCTGATCATGCGGCAGAAGCCCAGGCGGCTAGAGTTCCCCGCGTTGCGTTTCATTGCACGACGGCACGAGACGAACCAGCGGCGACTTCGATTGCGACATCTGCTTCTTCTCCTGCTGCGGGCCGGCGCGATTGCGCTCTTGGCGTTGGCTTTGGCGCGTCCGACCCTTCGCTGGCCCAGTGCGATGGGAAGCCAGGAGGCGCCGGTGGCGGCCGTACTCGTGTTCGACGCCGCGCCGCGCATGCAATATCGCGCGGAGAACCGCACGCGACTTGAAGCGGCGAAGGAGTTCGGTCTCTGGCTTCTCGGACAGTTACCGCGGAACAGCGAAATTGCCGTGCTCGATACGCGTCTCGGTCCGTCGGCCTTTGAAGTCGACATCGGCTCGGCACGCGGTCGCGTCCAGCGGCTTGATCCCGTGGCCAACTCGCAGCCTCTGCCCGTCGTGGTCGAGGAGGCGATGCGGCTACTGGCTCAGAGTGAACTCCCCACACGCGAAATCTATGT
>CAZASB010000085.1:0-3750 GCA_964487655.1 uncultured Planctomycetaceae bacterium | reverse complement strand
GCGGGTTGAGTTTCGGCTGGGAGGGTTGGACGTTGGCATACACCAGGGCGAAGTGCGCATCGCCGGGCAGGACGCGCTGGCCACGGACGACTCGCGGTGCTTTACCGTCGAGGTACAGCCGCCATGGCGCATTCTCGTAGCCGCGCCCGACCCGGCGGACGCCTACGCTCTCTACCTGACCGAGGCACTATCGCCCGGCGTGTTTCGCAAGCGTGGCCAGTCGCGGTTCGAGTGCGAGGTGACTTCACTCGAAACGCTATCGAACCGGCTCGGCGGTGACTTCTCGGCCGTGTGCCTGCTCGACCCCACGCCCTTGGAGCCAGCTACGTGGAAGCGTCTGGCCGACTTTGCCTCGGAGGGACGCGGCGTGGCCGTGTTCCTAGGCCGGAACGCATCGGTAATCGAGTCGTTCAACTCATCGCAGGCGCAGTCGGTGCTGCCAGGACCGCTTCTGCGACAGGCTCGGCGTCCCAACGCAGACGCGTACCTCGCTCCCGTCGACTACCAGCACCCGGTTATGGCTGCATTCCGCGGCCAAGCCGATGCCGTTCCATGGAGCGACTTTCCCGTGTTCCGCTACTGGCAGCTTAGCACGCTTGCCTCGGGCGCGAGCGTGATCATGCCGTATAGCGACGGCGCGCCGGCAATGATCGAGCGGCCTGTTGGCGCCGGCCGCGCGGTGACCATGACCACACCCGTTTCCGACCGGCCCAATCGCAACCCCTGGAACCTGCTGCCGGTGGGCGAAGCCTGGCCCTTCCTTATTCTCGCGAACGAGCTGGTCGCCTACCTGGTAGGCAGCAGCGAGGAGCGGCTGAATTATCTGGCGAGCCAAACGGCCGCAATCCGCCTCGACCCTGCCCAACGCCGCCCGCGATATACGCTCAGCACGCCCGGCGGCCTGAAGTTGCCGGTTACACCCGATCTGAATCGGAATGTACTACTGGTAAGCGCGACCGACGAGCCGGGCAACTACCAGGTGGAAGCCGGCGGGCGCGAAGGATTTCGCCGCGGGTTCAGCGTGAACCTGGCACCACGACAAACCGAACTGCTCCGCACGGACGAAGAGCAGCTTCGGACCGTCTTCGGCTCGCTTTCTTTCCAGCTTGCACGCGATCGCAAGCAGCTTGAAGGTAAGCAGCGCGAAGCCCGCGTCGGTCGCGAGTTGTTCGTTCCGCTCATGCTCATGATGATTGTCGTTTTGGGCGCGGAACACGTTATTTCCAATCGCTTCTACAAGAACTGATGCGACTGACCCTCAACCCGATTGCCGACAGCTACCTGCTCGTCTTCATGGCGGCCGCCGTGCTCGTTGCGCTGCTGTTGGTTCGGCCAAAGGCAGAGAAGCTGGGCCGTTGGCGGCAGGTTGGACTGCTGGCCCTTCGGGCGGGCGTGATTGCCGTGGTCCTGTTGCTGATGCTCCGCCCAACGCTCGTCTATACCGAAACAACCCGGCAGGCTGCTACACTCGTTGTGCTCGTGGACCAATCGCGAAGCATGTCGGTTCGCGACATGCTGCAAGGAAAGTCGCGCTGGGCCGCATTGAAAGAAGCCATGGACGCCGCTGCCGGCGACTTACGACAGGTCGCGCGCGAGTTCGAGCTGCGAGCCTACGTGTTCGACCGCACCACACAACGGCTCAACACGGACGAGGGCGCTATCGCACTGCCCGACGAACCGAAGGGCGAGGAGACGGCTCTCGGCGCGGCCCTGGAGGAAGTGCTGCGGCAAGAGGCAGGCAAACGGCTCTTGGGCCTCCTGCTGCTCAGCGACGGCGCGCAGCGGGCGTACCCGCCCCAGGACACGCCGCCGCAAACGGCCGCCGCCGCGCTTCGGCGCCTCGGCTACCCGATGTACACGTTCCCCCTCGGCCAGTCGCGCGGCCTCGGACAGGCCCAGGATGTCGCCGTAACGAAACTCCTGACCAGCCCCACCGTGTTTGTCAAGAACCACATGGCCGTTAGCGGCGAAGTACGGGCCGACGGCTATGTCAATCGCACCCTGCCCGTCCGACTGCTGTTCGAAACCGAGCCGGGTAAGATGCAAGTCGTGGGCCAGCAGGACTTGCAGGTGACCACCAGTGGGCAACTCCTGCCGGTTCAACTCAACTTTGCGCCGCAACTGCCCGGCGAGTACAAGCTCACGCTCGACGTACCGCCCCAGGCGGGCGAACTAGTCACCACGAACAACCAACGCAGCACCTTCGTGAACGTACTACCCGGCGGCCTAAGCGTGCTATACCTGGAAGGATCGTTGCGGGTCGAACAGCGATTCATCCGCCGCGCGCTCGACGCCTCGCCCGACATCCAGGTGGACTACGTACGCATCGACGCCCAAAAGCCGGAAACCCGACCGGGCGACCTGGCGGAGCGACTCAAGCCAGGCAAGTACCAGGTGATTGTTCTGGGCGACCTCGACTCAACCGCCTTCACCGAGGGGGAAATGAACCAGTTGGCCGATACCGTTCGACGCGGAACGGGGCTCATCATGCTGGGCGGTTTTCACAGCTTCGCACCCGGCGGGTACGCCACCACGCCGCTGGCACAGGTCTTGCCTGTGGGAATGGACCGCTTCGCCCGGCAGCAGTTTGACGCCCCCATTCGAGAGGATGCCCACGTACCGGGACCGCTTGGCATGATGCCCACGCAGCTTGGGCTCGGGCATTTCTCGCTACTTCTGTCCGCGGATCGGCGGGCGAACGAGGCTGTCTGGTCGAAACTACCGCCGCTGGAAGGGGCCAATAAGTTCGTGCGCACCCGCCTATCGCCCGGCGCGCTCGAACTGGCTTCAGCCGGCGACGTGCCCCTACTGGTCGCCCATGCCTACGGCGCCGGCCGCGCGATGGCCTTCGCCGGCGATAGCACGTGGCGGTGGTGGATGCAGGGATTCGACACCGAGCACAAGCGATTCTGGCGGCAGATCATACTCTGGCTGGCCCGCATGGACGAGTCGATCGAGGGAAACGTATGGGTGCGGCTCGAACGGCGGCAGTTCGCTCCGGCCGAACGCATCGACTTCACCGTGGGCGCGCAGGCCGCCACCGGCGAACCGCTCAAGAACGCCCGGTTCGACGCCCGCCTGGTCGCGCCCGACGGCAAGACCCAGCCACTCGACCTGGTGCGACAAGATGCCGAGATGCTTGGCACCATTCGCAACGCGAAATCGCCCGGCGACTACGCCATCGAAGTCACCGCCACGCACGACGGGCAGCCGCTGGGCTCCGCGCGTGCCCGCTTCCTCATCTTCGAGCAGGATCTGGAGTTGGACAACCCCGGCGCGGATGTCGCCACCATGCAAAGCCTGGCCTCGCTCACCGGCGGCGAGTCGCTCGCCCCCGAGGAACTCCCCGCCCTGGTCCGCCGCCTTGCCGAGGAGACCGACGAACTACTGGTCGAGCGCGAGATCAAGCAATCGCTCTGGGACCGGTGGACCACCTTTCTCGCCCTGGTCGGCATGCTTAGCGCCGAATGGTTCCTCAGGAAGCGATGGGGGTTGGTCTAGGCTCGGCTGACGCCCCTGTCGTTTCGACGGTGTTTCTTCTTCCGGCTTCTTGCCGCCAAGGAGCGTCAAGGATGCCCCCACGACGCCGGCTGCCAACCAGCCCACCCCCACGCACAGACGTGTCCAGTACTCCAGGCAGCAAGAGACGGGCTGAAGAAGGCACTGCCTTGCGCGGCAGTGGCATGGCGTGTCTCACGGCCGATAGCGTCGCATGACTTCGTTGCGATGCCGGGCGCGCTTCATGCCGAG